>JAFYUG010000097.1 GCA_017558545.1 Oscillospiraceae bacterium
ATGCCGATTGCAACCGCGGCCAGATAGTAACCTTCCTGTGGCGCGCCATGGGTAAGCCCGCTCCTCAGAGCGATGCTAACCCCTTCGGCGATGTTCCCAATAGCCAGTATTATTATGATGCTGTTCTTTGGGCAGTAGAGAAGGGCATCACTACCGGCCTCAGCGCCACCAGCTTTGGCCCCAACTCCACCTGCACCCGTGGCCAGATTGTAACCTTCCTCTACAGAGCATATCAGTAAAATAAATAGCAAAAACACCGCCTATGGGTTAAACCATAGGCGGTATTTTTCCATTTTAAAGGCTGCTTATTCGGAAACATGTTCGCGCATGGCGCGAAACCGGCTGGGTGAAATTCCGTATTCTGTGCGGAAAGCGCGGAAGAAGGAGGAATAATCTCCAAAGCCGGTTCGGGCGGCAACTTCCTCCAATGCCATGCCGCGCACTATAAGGTCTTTGGCGGCAACAAGGCGGCGCTGAATAACAATGCGATGGAAGCTGGTGCCAAGCTTGCTTCGGAAAATGTTGGTGACGGTGCTTTCGCTTATATAAAAGTGCTCAGCAATGCCCGATAGGGTGAGACGCTTATCCAAATGGCTCTCTATATAATCTATAAGGCTATCTATAAGCTCGGGTTGTTCAGCGTCAAGGAAGGGGGCGGAATCTTCGCTTACAGCGCGCTCAAGCTGAGAAAGAAGGAGCATGGTATAGCCGTATGCGGCGGCTTCCCAACCGGCAGATCTCTGCTCTTGCTCAATAACATTTCTTTGGAAAAGCTCTCTGAGAGCTGCCCATTGAGTGCCGGATGTTCGAATGACAAGAGAAGAGGATAGGCGAGAGGGAGCAGAAGAGCAAAGACGGAAGAAGGCGTCCATAAACTCCTGACTTATCCAAATAACATAGCGCTTATATGTTTCGCTCATATTGCTTGGGTAGATAAGGCGATGGCTTATTCCGGGGGGAATGAACATTATATCACCGCGAAGGAGGCGGAATCGCTCCGTGCCCACAAGATACTCAACGCCGCAGCTTGTGCGGCAAAAAATAAGCTCATAAAAGCCGTGGCTGTGGAGCTGGGCGGGAGCGGAGGCTGGGGAACTTGAATCTCTGCGGGCATCCACAAAGCGGGAGTCCATATCCAGCTCCTGATAAAAGTTATCGGGGTCCTTGCCCATGTCGCGGAGATAGCTATACATGGTGCCCATAACATCAACATTGTCGGGGTCAATGTTGGAAGGAAAACGGCCGGATTTTTTTAGGCTTGAAAGCTTCACGGCGCAGCTCCTTTCGTAACAATTTAGTGTATAATACCACATTGTTGGCCGCTTTGCAATGTTTTTAAGGGGAAATGCAATTTAGTTTGCAGGTGAAAGAATATATAATGTTAAACATATATAAGCAACTTATTTTCCTGGGTGGAATAAAGATTATTAAAAGCAGGTGATCATCATGAATGGGTTTAATGCTGCAATCACAAATGTAAATGTCACTTTCTTCTGCTATGAAAACCGTGTTCCACTCAAGTTTGGCCACGAGGTTTCCACAGGCGGAGAAACCGTGATAGCCGAGATAACTCTCCGCGGAGAGGATGGCCGCACAGCTGCGGGACATGGCGAAACTCCCCTTGCTGCCGCATGGAGCTGGCCTTCTGAGCTGACGAACAGCGGCCGTGTGGACAGAATGAGAAATTTCTGCCACCGTCTGAGCAGTGCATGGAGCGAGGAGAAGACCGTGGGACATCCCATGGAGATAGGCTACCACTTCCTTGAAAACTCCTTGCAGAGCTGTCTTGATGCTGAGAACGAGGGAAGAGCTGAGGGTGAGAAAATGCCCTATCTGGCCGCCTTGGTTTGCTGCTCTGCCTTCGATTTGGCGCTCTACGATGCCTACGGAAAGCTCCATGGCATACGCGCCTTCGATTGCTTCAACGAAAAATACATGAATAAGGATCTTTCCTTCTACTACACGGAAAAATACCGCGGCATGTTTGAAGGAAAATATCCTGAGCAGTTCATGGTGCCGAGAGGCAGCGTCCCCGCTGATATAGCCGCCTGCCACCTTGTCGGAGGCAAGGACCCCCTCAATCCCGAAGACCTCAACGGCACAGAGCCCGACGATGAATATCCCGTATTGCTTAGAGATTGGATAGTCAGAGACGGACTTTTCAATCTGAAAATTAAGCTTACCGGCAATGATTTTGATTGGGACTATAACAGAATAGTCGGCGTTGGACGCATAGCCTTGGAGATGGGTGTTGAAAATCTCACCACCGACTTTAACTGCACCGTTGAAGAGCCCGGATATGTCTGCGATATGCTGGATAAGCTCAAGGCCGAAGAGCCGGAGATATTCAGCCGCATCCTCTATGTTGAGCAGCCCTTCCCCTATGAGCTGGAGAAAAACAGGATTGATGTTCATGAAGTCAGCAGCAGATGCCTGCTCCTGATGGATGAAAGCGCCCATGATTGGCGCTTCGTGGAATTGGGATATGAGCTTGGCTGGAACGGCGTTGCTCTGAAAACCTGCAAAACTCTGACCGGTGCCATGCTCTCCCTCTGCTGGGCAAGAAGCCATGACATGGCCATAATGGTGCAGGATCTCACAAATCCCCGTCTTGCAATAATCCCCCATGCCTTGCTGGCGGCCAATGTTGGAACAATAATGGGCGTTGAGGTTAACTCCATGCAGTTCTGCCCCGATGCCTCCGGCGATACCGCCAGGGTTCATCCCGGACTTTATCGCCGCCGCGATGGCAAAATCAGCTTTGCAACACTTGGTGATACCGGCTTCGGTTACCGTTATGATGAAATACTTGCTTCTTTGGAAAAGGAGGACAAGGAATGAAGAAAAAACCCATGAAAAAGCGCGTGATCGGTTTTGTCAAGAAGCTTATCGGCGTCGCTGTGGTTTTGGGAATTTGGGAAGCGGTAGTTAAGATATTCCATATTAAGAAATATATTCTGCCCTCTCCCGTGTTGGTGTTCCAAAGCCTCTTCGACCCGGCCAAGGCCGCAAAAAACGATTGGTGGCTGCATATAGGCACAACCTCCGGCGAGATTTTGCTGAGCTTTTTTGTAACCCTCCTGGCAGGCGTGCTTCTGGCCTTGCTGATTGCGTGGTCCAAGCCCCTTAACAAGATGATAATGCCGGTAATTGTCTTGCTCAATTCAATTCCCAAAATTGCGCTGGCTCCGCTGATACTCCTTTGGTTCGGCTATGGCTTGCAGACCAATGTGTTTGTTGCTGTGCTTGTTGCATTCTTCCCGGTAGTTATCAACACGGTGACGGGTCTTATAGAAATAGACGATAATCTATTGGACTTGGTCAATTATCTTGGGGCAAGTAAAAGACAAGTGTTCATGAAAATCCGCATCCCCAATGCATTGCCCCACCTCTTTGCAGGACTTAAAACCAGCGCAACCATGTGCGTAACAGGCTCCATCGTCGGCGAGTTCATCGCCTCCAAGAACGGTCTCGGACGTCTGCTGCGTTCCGCTCAGGCAAATATAGATATGGCCACCATGTTTGCCTGCTTGCTGCTGCTGTCGATTATAGGTCTGATTTTCTTCAAACTTATCTCCTTGGCAGAACATGCATGTATGCCCTGGAGCGATTTGGGCGGAGGGGAGGAATAAGTTATGAAAGCCAAAACTTTGAAAGGCAGCTCCAAAATAGGCAAGATATTGCAAAATATGGGCTCCATACTCTTGTTCCTTGTAATTTGGGAGCTGGCCGTGCATATCTTCGATATTCGCGAAGCCTTCCTCTGCACTCCTTCCAGCGCTGTTTACCATCTTTTGGTGCCTCAGCCAGATGCTAATTACCATTGGTCTGTTAATATTCTTACAACGCTGAAAGAATATGTTATTTCCTTTGCCTTTGTTGCCGCAGGCGGCATTGCTCTTGCAATATTGATAAGCTGGTCCAAGACCATTCAGGGAATACTGATGCCGGCTTTCATATTCATCTGCTCCCTGCCCATGATTGCAATAGCCCCCATCCTTCTCATTTGGATTGGCTATGGTCTCAAGACCAATGTGCTTGTTGCTTTCCTGGTAAGCTTCTTCCCCATGGTTATCAACACCATAACGGGCCTTGGAGCACAGGATAAGCAGCTTTTGGACCTTGTTCGGTATCTGGGCGCAAACCGCTGGCAGGTGCTGCTGAAAATCCAGCTGCCCGGTGCGCTGCCTTACATATTCTCCGGTCTTAAAATAAGCAGCTCCCTTTGCATAATGGGCGTTATCGTCGGCGAGCTTATTGCCTCCGATAAAGGCCTCGGCTATGTTATAGTCAACGCCCAGCTGACAATGGATACTCCCCCCATGTTCGCTTCTCTTATAATGATGAGCCTTTTGGGCTGGGGTATGTATTTGCTGGTATCTCTCTGTGAGCGCCTGCTCACACCCTGGAACTTTGTAAAGGAAAGAGTAGATAGCTGATAAACAGCCTCTGCTCCCTTTATCCCCGGAAACGGGGAACGGAAAACCGTATAAAAAACCCCAAAAAAACAAGGAGGAATCATGATGAAAAGAATGTTGTCCCTGCTCCTGGCTCTCGCAATGGTATTCGCCCTTTGCGCTTGCGGTGCTGACGCACCTGCTGCACCCGCTGAGCCCGCTGCTCCCGCCGCTCCTGCAGATCCCGCAACTCCCGAAGCTCCCGCTGAGCCCGCTGAGCCCGCAAAGCCCGCTGAGCTGAAGAAAGTCAAGTTCCTGCTCAACTGGACCATCGCTGCTGACCACAGCCCCTACTACGTAGCTCTTGAAAAGGGCTGGTACGAAGAGGCCGGCCTGGATGTTGAAGTCATCATCGGTCAGGGCTCCGGTTACTCCGTTACCGCCATTGATGCCGGCACTGCCGACATCGCAATCGCCGACGCTCCCGTTGTATTCCAGTATCGTCAGCAGGGCGCTATGGCAAAGATCATTGGTATCATTTTCGACAACCATCCCAACTCCATGTACTATTGGGAAGACAGCGGCATTACCAAGCCCCAGGATCTCGTAGGCAAGACTGTTGCTGTTCCCGAGACCGACGGCCATAAGGTTATGTGGCCTGCTTTCGCAGCAATGCTGGGCATCGATCCCGAAAGCGTTGAATTCGTCAACATCGAGTCCACCGCAAAGGTTTCCGCTCTCGCTTCCAAGAATGCTGACGTAGTATTCGAGCTCCTCACCGGCTATCCCAACTTCGAAAGCGCAATTCCCGATGGCGGCTTCGGCAACTTCCTGTGGGCTGACTATGGCTTCCAGTGCTATGCTCACTCCTACATCACCAGCGACGATATGATCGCCAACGATCCCGAAACCCTGAAGGCATTCCTGGATGTAACCTATCGTGCATGGGAGTATGTTCTCAATAACCCCGAAGAGGCTATCGACATCCTTGCTAAGTATCACTCCATCAACACCGCCGACGTTCTCAAGGCTCTCCAGATTGAGTACTCCTTCCTGAAGACCCAGAACTACAAGGATAACGGTATCGGCTACATTGATGCAGCCAAGATGCAGCAGACCTATGACCTCGTTAACACCTATCAGACCGAACTCGACTTCGGCCTCGAAGATATCTATGATGATAGCTTCCTGCCCGCAACTCCCTACACCAACTTCACCATGGAATAATCAATTCCGCGAAATAAACAGCATAAATTTTTAGAAAAACTATCCCCGGCAACTGACTAAGTCTCAGTAAATTTTATGGACGCCGCGTCATAGCGGCGCGGCGTCCTTCCCTTTAATTTTCGGTTTTTATATCAACAAACTTTTGAAAGAAAGAGCGGTCAACATGGAAGAAAAGAAAACACTATTGTCGATCCGCGACCTGAAAAAGGTTTACACGACTCGCGAGGGAGAACTTGAAGCCCTTGGCAGTGTCTCCTTTGATGTTGGTCGTCAGGAATTTGTAAGTATCGTCGGCCCCTCCGGTTGCGGCAAAACCACATTGATGCGAATTATTGCGGGTCTTATGCCCCAGACTTCTGGTGAGCTGATTGTAGATAAAGATTATTTTGACCCTCAGAAGGACGTTGGTTTCGTTTTCCAGAAGGCATTGCTTTTGGATTGGCGCAGAGTTATTGATAATGTGCTCCTGCCCATCGAAATTCTGAAGCTGGACAAGAAAAAATATATACCCCGTGCTATGGAGCTTTTGGAACTTGTAGGCCTTAAGGGCTTTGAAAAGTGCTATCCCAATGAGCTCTCCGGCGGTATGCAGCAGCGTGTATCCATAGCCCGTGCACTCATCCACGATCCCAAGCTTATACTTATGGATGAGCCCTTTGGCGCTCTGGACGCAATTACCAGAGAGAAGATGAATTTCGAGCTGCTGAGAATTTGGGCTGAGTCCAAGAAAACTGTTCTCTTTGTTACCCATGAAATAAGCGAAGCAGTTTTCCTCTCTGATAGAATTATAGTTCTCTCCGCCCGCCCCTCCAAGATGGTTGGCAATGTGGAGATTGAGCTTCCCCGTCCCAGAACTTTGGAGCAGAAGCTTCTGCCCGAGTTCAACCGTTATGCTCTTGATATTTATAATAAGCTGGAGGTGAAGTAAGCTAATGGCAATGTTTCTGGAAGGAAAGCTTGGCGTTGGTATTCGCGGCACCGGTCAGGTAGCTGTGCAGCACGCCGAGGCTATTGCGGCTAATCCCTATGTTTATGTTGCAGCTGTATGCGGCCGCAGCAAGGAAAAGGCTCAGCTTCTTATTGATAAGCTGGCCCCCGGCGCAAAAGCATATGATAATTACGAGGATATGCTTTGCGATGCCAAGGTTGATATAGTTGTTGAGTGCATGCCCAACTATCTCCATGCAGAGGATAGCCTTCTGGCCTTCAAGGCAAAGAAGCACCTTGTCCTTGAAAAGCCCGTTGGAATTACTCCCGAGGAAGTGGACGCCCTTTATAAGGCTGCCACTGCCAGCGAGCAGAAAACTGTTGTCAGCTTCCTGTGTCGTTGGGTGCCTCTGGTTGCAAATCTGAAAATTTTGGTGGATTCCGGCGCAATCGGCGATGTTTATTATGCAGGTGCCGACTATTGGCACGGCATTAAGCCCACTTTCTCCAGCTATCCCTGGATACGCAAAAAGGAATTTGCCGGCGGCGCCATGATAACCGGCGGCTGCCATGCTGCTGATATAGCCCGCTATCTCAACGGTGAAGTGGCCGAGGTCTGCGCATTTGCCACCCGTGCCCGTGATGACTTTGATTTTGACACAACCCTCTCCGCATCCGTCCGCTTCGTAAACGGCAGCGTGGGTCGTCTTTCTGCCTGCCTTGACGGTTTGGCATATCCCTACCAGTTCAATATTGATGTCCTTGGCACCAAGGGCGCCATTCGCAATGGCAAGCTTTATTCCAAGGAGCTTTTCCCCTATCAGGATGATTGGGTAAATCTGCCTATGATAGAGCCCAACTCCGGCTCCGTTGACCATCATCCCTTCAAGCAGGAATGGGATGAGTTCGTAAGCTCCATTGTTAACGGCACTCCTGTACGCAGCACCGTTGCCGATGCCTGCCGTTCCATGGATATAGCGCTGGCAGTAACCGAGTCCGCATTGACGGGCAAGAGTGTCCTTGTAAAGCAGCGCTGAGGATAATAAAATGCCTGAATATCTCGTAAAAAACATGACCGCCGCGGAGCTTAAGCGCCGTGCCGCTGAATCCAAAGCCATTATTTTGCCTTTGGCATCGGTGGAAATTTTGGGCGCCCATGGCCCCGTAGGTTTGGATCTTGAGGTGGCTGAAGCTGTCAGCGGTGAAATTGCCCGCCTCAGCGGCTGCCTTGCTGCTCCCGCTGTGCCCTATGGCGACACTTTGGAGTTTGATGGCATGGATGGCACCGTCCATGTGCCCGTGAATGTGCTGGAAGAATATATTTACGCCGTTGCCAGGAGCTATCTCACAAGCTGCGGCGCCAAGGCTATTGTATTCTTCAATGTCCATTCCCTTAACGGCACTGCCGCCGCCGCTGTTTGCCGCCGACTGAAAAGCGAGGGCTATACCGCAGTATGCTCTGAATGGTGGAGCGCAATTGCCTCCGTTTCCATGGAACTTCTTGATACCGGCGCTGCCGGCACGGGCCATGGCGGAGAGCTTATTACCAGCGTTGCCCTTGCCCTTTGCGGCGACAAGGTGCGCATGGATTTGGCGGAAAATGAGAAGCCTTTGGAAGGTCTCGCAAAGTTTTCCCGCTGGAACGGAACTCCCTTTAAGACCTTTGGCAACTTTCGCGAATATTGCCGCGGAGGAGCATGGGGAGATACCGGTTCTGCCAGCGCAGAAAAGGGCAACGAATTCATTAATAGAGGCATAGAGGCGGTTGCAGCCTTTATACAGGCAGCTTTGACTTAATAGCGAAAGCGTCCGGCAGTCCCATAAATAGGGCGCATGCCGGACGTTTTTAAAAGAGAGGTAAAAAATATGTATAAAACCGCGGTTATCAGCGATGAAATAAGCCAGCATCTCCCAAGCGCTGCTGCTTTGGCAGTTAAGTATGGATTGGATGGCCTGGAGATACGCTCTGTAAACGAGCGCAATCCCTTCCAAATGACGGAAGAGGATTTCCACTATGTTAAAAAGGTCTGCGATGCGCATGGCCTTGCTATTTGCGCCATAGGCTCACCTCTTTTCAAGTGCACTCTCGGCAATGAGGAAGAATACAAGGCTCATTTGGAAGGTCTGGAGAGATGCATAAAGGCCGCCAAAATATGGGGCACGAAGCTGATACGCGGCTTTACCTTTTGGCATGAAGAAGCCAGAGAAGGGCTTTTTGAAGAAATTGCCCAAAAGTTTGCCCCTGTCATAGCTATGGCAGAGGAGAACGATATAACCATAGTTATAGAGTCTGAGCCCAGTGTTAACACGGATAATATGCGCTCCCTCTATGACTTCATAACTCTTTTGGATTCTCCCAGAGTTCAGGCGCTGCTTGACCCCGGCAACGAGGTGTCCGACCCCGCCTGCCCGCCGCCCTATCCCGTTGGATATGAGCTGCTCAAGCCCTATTTGCGCCATGTGCATCTTAAGGATGCTCTTGTCACCAAAGCCGGCAGCTTTTATGAGCCTGCCCTTATCGGACAGGGCGATGTGGATTACCATGGCTTTATCAAGGCTCTCAAGGCTGATGGATATGATGGCTGGGTGTCCGTTGAAACCCATTACAGAATGAAAAAATCCTTTGATGAGGAGCAGCTGGCCAAGCCTCAGGGATCTTCCTTCTCCGATGGCGGCTATGAGGCTACCACAGCATATCTTGATATACTCAGAGATGAATTTGATTGGATGGGAGAAGGGGGCTAAGAATTTGGAAAAGGTTAAATTCGGTATTATAGGCTGCGGCACAATTGCCCGCTTCCATGCAACAGCCATTGAACGCATACCCGATGCTGAGCTTTTCGGCGTGTATGATGGCTGGCGTCCCGGCGCGGAGCGCTTTATAACGGAATATCCCGCCCATATTTTTGAAAGCCTTGAGGAGATGCTATCTTGCGAAAATATTGATGTGGTATGCATCTGCACTCCCAGCGGTCTGCACACGGAGCAAGCTGTTGCAGCCATGAAGGCCGGTAAAAATGTTGTTGTTGAAAAACCCATGAGTCTAAGCCTTGCAGATGCGGACTTGCTTATAAAAACTGCTGAGGAGACCGGCGCAAAGGTCTGCGTCATTTCCCAGTTCCGCTTTTCCGCTGCCGTGCAGGAAGTGCGCAGGGCATTGGATGCCGGTGCCTTCGGCAAGGTTGTTTCCGGAAGCCTTTCCATGAAATATTTCCGCAGCCATGAATACTATGCTTCCGGCGGATGGAGAGGCACCTGGGCCATGGATGGCGGCGGATGCCTTATGAATCAGGGCATCCACGGCATAGATGTTTTCCGCTATCTTATGGGCGAGGTGAAGAGCATAACTGCTATCACCAAGACTCAAACCAGAAAAATTGAGGTTGAAGACTCCGCGGCGGCCATTCTTGAATTTAAAAATGGTGCGGTCGGAACTATTCAGGGCTCCACAACCTGCTATCCCGGCTATCCCAGACGCATAGAAATATGCGGCGAAGAGGGCAGCGTTGTTATGGAAGAGGACAGCATCCTTTCCTGGGATCTCCCCATAGAATGCAATCTCCCCGTTGGTGAGGGCGCAAAGAATGTGGCATCCTCCGACCCCAAGGCCATAGATGTAAGCGGCCATGTAAGACAGATAGCCAATCTTGTTGATGCGGTTAAAAACGGTACGGAGCTTATGGCTCCTGCCACCACCGGACGTCCGCCCCTTGAGGTTATTTTGGGCATCTATGAGTCCTCCGCCAAGGGTGCAAGAGTGGAGTTTGAATAATATTTGGATTTATCAGGATTATTATCTGATTAATTTTTAAGGACATTTACGATTTTTTCATAATCCTCCCTAAAATTTCCCTGCGAAATCTCCCAGAATCATTTTCTGGGAGATTTTTCTGCCCATAAAAAATCCCGCCTGCCCATTTGGCAGACGGGATTATATTTATTTTTTAGCTGTGCAGCATTCCAGCATGGCCTTGATAAGCCGTCTTGCGCAGCTCTCCACATCGTAGCGGCTGATAATGCCCTTTTTGAGAGATTTTTGAATGCTCCGTCGGGCGAGGGGAGTGCCGGGCATGATAATGTCATTTCCTGCGGCGCAGGCAAGGTGATCCTTGGCCTCATGGTGGCCGGTTCCAAACCAGTCGGTCATAACAACTCCTTCAAAGCCCCATTCATTCCTCAGTACCTTGGTGAGCAAATCGTGGCTGTTGGCGGTGTAAACGCCGTTAATCTTGTTGTAGCTGCTCATAAGGGCCTTGGCGCCGCCTTCTTCAACGGCAATGCGGAAGCCGCGAAGATAAACTTCGCGCAAAGCTCTCTCGCTGAGATTGCTGGAGG
>JAFYUG010000005.1 GCA_017558545.1 Oscillospiraceae bacterium
CAAGGACACTGGCGCCGATGATGGCGAATTCCTTCTTTGCGCCTTCGGAGAACTGCAAAGAGCCTTCCTTCATCTTCTGTGCCATCTCGTCGAAGTTGGTGGCATAGTCGCCAACGCGCTCAATGTTGGGGATGCACTGGAGGAGCATATTGATTTCGCGGCTGTCGCGCTCGGTTTCAATGTGGTGGCTCAGCTCGATGAGGAAGCTGTTGGAGTGGTCTGCAAACTGGTCAAGACGGTCTTCGTATTCGTTGATTTCTGCGCAGCGCTTGGGGTCATAGCCATCAAACTGCTCAAGGGACATGGCAACATTGTCGCGGGCGGCCTTGGCCATGGTGATAATGGCATTTCTCACAACGCCGAGAGCAACGGTGGGAGAGTGCATGAGCTTGGGATCGAGAGCGGCCATTTCGGGATACTTGTCCTCCTTGACGGGATCGTCCTTGACGATGGCGCAGCTGAGCTTAACAAGGAGACCGGAGAAGGGAACAAGGATGATAGCGGTGATGAGGTTAAATACGGTCTGGAAGGTTGCGATTTCAACGGAGCCAACAATGCTTTCCCAGAGGTTGGGGAAGCCGCCGGCGACCTTAATGAGGGTCATGGCTATCATGAAGATAATGGTGCCTATGGTATTGAAAACAATGTGGACAATACCGGTGCGCTTTGCGTCCTTGCTGGAGCCGATGGAGCAAACCATGGCGGTGGTGACGCAGGTACCAAGGTTGATACCCATGATGAGAGGATAGATAAGGTTGAAGTCCATAACGCCGGTGGCGGACATGGCCTGCAGAATACCCACCATTGCGGAAGAACTCTGGACGATAACGGTGAGAACAAGACCGGTGATAATGCCGAGAAGGGGCATATCGCTGAAGTAGCCGAGGATGTTAACGAAGGCGTCGGACTCGGAAAGAGGCTCAACGGCATCGGTCATAAGCATAAGGCCGGTGAAGAGAATACCAAAGCCGATGGCGATAAGGCCAACGCTGTTGGAAGATTTGCGCTTGATGAACATGATGAGGACAATACCGATAACAAGAGCAATGGGAGCAAGAGTGTCGGGCTTGAAAAGGGAGAGAAGGCCGCCGCTTGCCTCAATGTCCATAAGGGTAACTATCCATGCGGTGATGGTGGTGCCGATGTTGGCACCCATAACGATGCTGACAGCCTGACGGAGAGAGAGGATGCCTGCGCCGATAAGACCAACGGTGAGAACGATGGTGGCGGTGGAGCTCTGGATAATGGCGGTTACGATGGTACCGGTGAGAACGCCGGTGACAACGTTGCCGGTGAGCTTGCCAAGGAAGTTTTTAAGTGCGTTACCGCTGCCCTGCTTAAGGCCGTCGCCCATGATTTCCATACCGTAGAGGAACATGGCAAGACCGCCCAGCATCTTGATGATGGTAAGAACAGTAGTCATTTTTATTTCTCCATATCTTATTTGTAATTGGGAATTATACCCTGAATTTCAATTTAACTCAATATCTCTACAAGTATCACATTATAAAGGATAGCCGTAAAAATGACAAGAAAAAACTTATCAATTTATCGTTAATATTGCTTGTTAAAAAACTACCAAAAAGTTAGAAAAACACGCAAAATTACCGAAGAAATAAGGATTTTACCAAGAAGAAAATTTATATTTTAACAAACTGGAGTTTAAATGGGCCGATATGGCGAAAAATTGTGCAAAATAGCTAAAACGAACCTGTTCATTTTATGATATATTGGCTTGCGTTTTGCAAATAAGAGGAATATATTAGTTTTGGACAAAGGGAGGCCGCAGCGCGGCTCCCTTGTTTTGCTGTTTTATTGTTTTTTTGAGGGAAAGCAGAGAGAGGAAGGAAGAGAAAATGGCAGCTTCTATAATCGCTGTGGTAATTTTCGTCATGATGTTCGTGCTCCTTGTTTTGGAGAAAATTGAACGTCATATTGTTACCATGGCCTGCGGTATTCTTACCGTTATATTTGTTTTCATTGTATGCATGAAGGATTTGTCAATAGCTTGGGAGGTTATAAGCCTTGGCAGCTTTGCTCAGCTCCATTTTTGGTATTCAAGCGGCGAAGCCGCCGCATCTGTGGGCATAAACTGGGAGACTATATGCTTCATCCTCGGCATGATGATAATGGTTGAAGGCATGGCTGCAAGCGGATTTTTCCGCTGGCTTTGCATGCTCCTTGCAAAGAGCGTGAACTATCGCCCTGCACCCATATTCATTATCTTTATGATACTCAGCGCGGTGCTCAGTATGTTTATAGACTCCATAACTGTTATCATGTTCCTGGCAGCAGTAACCGCCGAGCTTTCCCGCCTTTTGAAAATCAGCCCCGTATCCATGATTTTGGCTGAGGTGTTCTGCGCAAACCTTGGCGGCAGCGCAACCATGTGCGGTGATCCTCCCAACATTATTATTGGAACTTCCCTTGGCTATTCCTTTGTGGACTTTGTTACCAACACCGGTATCATGGCTCTAATCTCTATTATTGTTATTATTCCCTATTTCTATTTCATCCTCGGCAGAAAGCTGAAAGCAGGGCAGGGTGTGGACACCGCATCTTTCCCCGCTCCCGCCAGTGCAATTAAAAATAAAAAAGACTTCATAATAAGCTGCGTCATTTTCCTTTTAGCCGTTGTGCTCTTGGTAACACATGCGGCAACGGGCCTCACTGTTTCCACCATAGGCATTGCCATAGCCCTGCTCACGCTCCTCTGCGCAGGTAAAAATGCCCCGGAGCTTTTGAAAAAGGTGGACTATAAAACCGTATTCTTCTTCATCGGCCTTTTCATGGCTGTTGCAGGCCTTGAATACACAGGCATTTTGGAAATTCTCGCAGGGGCTATTGAAGCCGTAAGCGGCGGCAACAATGTGCTCATGATTATTATCATTGTTCTCGGCAGCGCCATTGCCAGCGCATTTGTGGATAATATCCCCTTTGCAGCCACCATGATTCCCGTTATCCGCACTCTTGCAGCAGCTCAGGGCATAGCCCTTCCCACCTTGGCTTGGGCTCTCAGTATGGGCACCGATATAGGCGGCAGCGCAACTCCCATTGGTGCCAGCGCCAACGTTGTTGGAACTGCCATTGCGGCTAAAAACGGCTATCCTATTGGCTGGGGAGAATATTGCAAGGTACAGGCTCCCGCAACGGTTATTGTTATTGCAATTTCTATCGTGTTTATGATATTCTACTATCTGTAAAAAAGGAGTGACGGAAATGGAAAAGCAGGTAATTATTACTATTGGCCGCGAAACCGGCAGCGGTGGTCTTGAAGTGGCACGCAATCTGGGCGAAAAGCTTGGCATCACCGTTTATGATAAGAATATATTTGATGGCATTGGCGAGAAGTTCGATATAGACACCGCCAATTTGGAAAAATTCGATGAAACTCCCCGCAAAAGACTGGTGACCAGAAGAGTTGGCGCTTATTCCAACTCCCCCGAAGAGCAGGTGGTTGAGCTTCAGCGCGAATTCCTCAAAAGCAGGGCTGAGGCAGGCGAGAGCTTCATTATTTTGGGCAGAGCAGGCATAAAGGCTCTTCTGGACTTCCCCTGCCTTCTTATAAGAGTGTTCATAACCGCCGATGACGAGTTCAAAATTGAGCGCGTCCAGCAGCAGGCTGACTTCAGCCGCCTTCAGGCCAGCAACTATATCTACTGGATGGATAATAGACGCAGAAATTATCATAACCAGTTCTGCCATGTTAAATGGGGCGATCCCGCCAGCTATGATATTATTATCAAGAGCAACAAATTGGGTCTTGAAGGCAGCGCAGATATGCTTGCCGACTATGTCCGCCGCCGCATGGCTCAGGACTGAAAAGCCATATAAAAAAGCGAGAAAAGATTTTTTCTTTTCTCGCTTTTTTCATCCTGTCAAAAAACTATGCTGCCATCTTACGAGATAGATTAGCGGGGGCGTGTGTAGGGGGCAAAGGGCCCCCTGCACGTTAAAATCAATGCATTTTTGAGCAAAAATCGCTCAAAAATGCTGTTTTCAGGGTGTCAAAAAAGTGGCAAAGCCACTTTTTTGACACCCTGAAAGAAGCGAGAAAAGATTTTTTCTTTTCTCGCTTTTTTATGCCTTGCAGGACTTATTTACTCATTGACGGAAAGGGAAAAGGGGGCTATATTACTTATATGAAAACGTTTCCGAAACTTTGCGGAAAGAGAGGCTTTGCCTATGACCATCAAGGATGTTGCCCGCCATTGCGGTGTTTCTGTAAGCACAGTTTCCCGAGTTCTCAATAATAAGCCCGACGTAAGCGGTGCCGTACGCGAAAAGGTGCTCAAGGCCGTTAAGGAGCTGAACTTTGTTCCCAACGGCAGCGCCCGCGACCTTGTTTCCCCCATTTCCGACGCCGTGGGCATAGTTTTCCGCGGCGACAGCAGTCCCTTTTATATGGGCATAATAGGCGCTATGGAAAAGGTGTTTTCCGAAGCGGGTTTCACAACCGTTGTTGAAAATGTGCGCCATGGTCAGGATGAACTGTGGGCGGGAGCGGGTCTTGCCCGAAGCAAGCGCCTTCGTGGTCTTGCCTTTCTCGGCGGACGCTTTGACTATACCCCCGAGGACATAGAAAAGCTGGATGTGCCCTTTGTGTGCTGCACCTATACCAACAGCTTTGGCCGCCTCAGCGCTGATAGCTATTCTTCCGTAACCATAGACGATATAAAAACAGGCTATGAAGCCGCCATGAAGCTTATTGAGCGAGGCCATAAGCGCATAGCCGTTGTTATGAGTAACGTTGATGACCGCTCCATAGGCGAGCTTCGCTATATGGGTTATCGCAAGGCTCTTGAAGATAGCGGCATAGCCCTTGACCCTGCTTTGCTCATAGAAGCAGGCGAATATTCCATGGCTGCGGTTAAAGTGGCGGTGGAGAAGGCCGTCGATGATGGTCTTGACTTCACGGCTGTTTTCGCCGTTTCCGATATTCTCGCCATTGCGGTTATGAAGGCTCTCAGCAATAAAGACCTTCGCGTTCCCGAGGATTGCTCTGTGCTGGGTGTGGACGGTCTTGAAATGGCCTCCTACATGGTGCCCAGCCTTTCCACCCTTGCCCAGCCCACCGAAGAACTGGGAGAAAAGGGCGCGAGAGTGCTTTTGGACATGATTAAAAATGGCTCTCCGGGCAGCCATACTGTGCTCAGCACAAGCTTTGTTCCCGGCGGCAGTATTGCGGAAATTTGATACATTAGTATTTAAGAAAGGTACTGATTTTATGAAAAGAAGCAGCGGCATTTTGATGCCCATTTCCTCCCTGCCTTCTCCCTATGGCATAGGCTCTCTTGGCAAGGCGGCCTATGAATTTGCGGATTTCCTCGCAGAGGCCGGTCAGAAATGGTGGCAGGTGCTCCCCGCAGGCCCCACCAGCATGGGCGATTCCCCTTACCAGAGCTTTTCTTCCCGAGCAGGCAATCCCTATTTCGTGGATTTGGATATGCTTTGCGAAGATGGACTTTTGGAAAAAACCGAGCTTGAGGGCATAGACTGGGGCGATCATCCCCACTATGTGGACTATGGCAAAATATATGAAAACCGCTTCACTCTTCTCCGCAAGGCCATGGAACGCGGCTGGGAAAAGTGCGGAGAGCAGCTGGGTGCATTTATGGACGAAAATGCCTCCTGGCTTTTTGACTATGCTCTTTTCATGGCCTGCAAGCGCCATTTCGGTATGCTGGCATGGAGCCGGTGGCCCGATGAGGATATCCGCCTCCACAAAGCCGAGGCCATAGAAAAATATTCCGCCATGCTGGAAGATGATATCAAGCTCTTTATCTTCATCCAGTTCCTTTTCTACCGCCAGTGGAATGCCCTGCGCGAATATCTCCATGAAAAGGGCTTGGGCATCATAGGGGATATGCCCATCTATGTGGCCATGGACTCTGCCGAGGTTTGGGCCGAGCCCCTCAACTTCCTTTTGGACGAGAAGAACCTGCCCAAGGCAGTTTCCGGAGTTCCCCCCGATTATTTCTCCGAGGATGGTCAGCTTTGGGGCAACCCCCTCTACCGCTGGGATTATATGGCGGAGAGAGATTATGAATGGTGGATGCGCCGCATTGAAGGAGCGGGCAAGCTCTATGACGTTATCCGCATAGACCATTTCCGAGCTTTCGAGGCCTATTGGTCTGTACCCTTTGGCGAGACCACTGCTAAAAACGGCAAGTGGATTGAAGGCCCCGGTATGAACTTCATCGGCCGCGTGAAAGAGCGCTTCCCCGATATGATGTTCATCGCTGAGGATTTGGGACTTCTCACCGATGGCGTTATTAAGCTCCTTGCCGATTCCGAGTTCCCCGGAATGAAGGTTTTGGAATTCGCCTTCGATGGCGGCAGTGATAATGACTATCTGCCCCATAACTATCCCCGCAGTGCCATCTGCTATGCAGGCACCCATGATAACTCCACCCTCAAGGGTTGGCTGGATACAGCAGGGGAGAAGACCCTTGCCTATCTTCGGGATTATCTCGGCGCAGATGAAAAGGACGAGCTTGTGTGGCCTTTGCTTCGATGCGGCATGGCAAGTGTTGCCGATTTGTTCGTTGCTCAGATGCAGGACTATCTGGAACTTGACGATTGCGCCCGCATGAATACCCCCGGTCTTGCCTCCGGCAACTGGCGCTGGCGCATGGATAAAGAAGCCATCACCCCCGAGCTCACCGCAAAAATCAAAAAACTCACCGCAACTTATAACAGATAAGTATATTCAAAGCCATCTCCGATTTATTGGAGATGGCTTTCAAATTTGTGGGAATTGACATGGGAGCGCGGATGGAGTAAAATAAGCTGATTTATTATGAAATTATGTTCTCTATCAAGGAGCTAAATAAATATGAAGAAAAGAATACTGACAGCTGCAATTGGCCTTGCGGTTATAGTGGCTATATATTTTCTCCAGACCGGAAACGGTCATAGCTATATGAAGGACTATATGCCCGAAAACTATCGCTATGAGATCAGCGCCGAGGATGCCGCCGCTGCGGTTACACCTCCCCCTACGCCCACTCCC
>JAFYUG010000098.1 GCA_017558545.1 Oscillospiraceae bacterium
CCCTTGTCAGGGGAGCTGTCACGCGAACAGCGTGACTGAGGGGTAGTATTCTCTCCCCCCGTCAAAAATCAAAGATTTTTGCCAGCCCCCTCGTCAGAGGGGGCCGTTGGTGCGGTGCGAAGCTATTAGATAAATTCAAGTTTGTTTAACCGGTATTGTAGGGGCGGCAATCTGCCGCCCCTACATTCAAACCGAAAACAGTTAGACAAATTCAAATTGGTCTAACCTGCATTCATGCACACATAAGGCTTGCACAAACACCTCATCCGTCATGGCTTGCGCTATGACACCTTCCCCTCAAGGGAAAGGCTTTAAATTTACTAATCTGATTATAGCTGAAACCTCTGAATAAATCTACATGCAAAAGTGCCGCTCATGGTTGAGCGGCACTTTAATATTATTACTTTCTCAGCTTTTCTTCCAAGGCCTCATTAGCTTCGGCAATGATGGTATTATAGTCCGTATAAATCACCATGCCGGGAAGGGAGCCCTGGGGCTTTTTCACGAAGCGGACCCGGGTATAGTCCACGCTGACCTTGCCTCCCCCATTGGCCTGAGAATGGGTGGCGGCGAGGCTGGCAGCCTCGGCAAGGGTAGCATCGTCCACATCCTCGCCTGCGCAGCGGATGATAACATGGCTGCCGTGTATCTTCTGAGTATGGAGCCAGATATCACCCTTATGAGCCATTTTCATGGTGAGGCGGTCATTTTGATTATTGGAGCGGCCAACCCAAATTTCATAGCCTCCGGAGGACTTATAGACAAGGGGAGCGCTTTCCTTCACCCTCTCCTTTTTGGCGTTTTTCTGGGGCTTTATATAGCCCGTTTCCGTAAGCTCACGGCGAATATCCGCAATGTCGCTTTCGCTTTTAACGCGGTCTATTTCGTCCAGTACGCTGGAGAGATATTCAAGCTCCTTGCCGCCTCCGGCAATGAGCTCCGTGAGATAGCGCTCGGCGGTTTTGGCCTTGGTATATTCTTTATAATAGGTGGCGGCATTTTGCTGGGGAGATTTCATCTTATCAAGAGGAATAGTTATAGTTGGATAATCTTCCTCGTAGAAGTCCTCCACAGTCAGGCTATCGCAGCCGGACTTGGCTCTATAAAGATTTGCAGTTATAAGGTCTGCCCAGCGGCGCTTTTCCTCGCGCTTAGCGGTTTTGGTTAGCTCCGTCTGCTGCAGCTCCAGCTTTCTGGCAACGCGGTCGCGGTGGTTTTTAACGGTTTTTCTAAGGCTCTGGGTACGGCGGCGAAGATCGTCCGCCTGACTTCTGCGGGTATAGAAGGCATCCAAAAGCTCGGAAAAACTTGGAAAAGCCTCGCCCTGCATTTGCGCGCCATACTGGCTTATGGGTATAAAGCTGAAATCCTTGGGTCTGCCCTCGCTGAGAAGCATATAGGGCACAAAATCGCCGTTTACGACAGTTTCCGCCATAGAGTCCATAAGCTCGGGGAAATTATCCGTATCCCCATAGCAACGGTGGAGCATTTCACGGCAGATAAGGGGAGAAAGGCTTGAGAAGGTGTCCAAAAGCCATTTATCGGGAGAGCGCTGTCCGTCATACTCACTCCAAAGCTGCCTTCTCTCCTCGCTTGAAAGGGAGAAGAAATCGGGCTTTGTCTGGCTCAGGGGCAGGCGGTAAATAAGACCCGGCAGCACTTGGCGCAGGGCGCTCATTTCCGCATCCACTCTTCGAAGGCAATCAATTATTATGCCATCCCCATTGACGAGGATGATATTTGTTCCGCGGCCTATCATTTCCACCACAAGCTGCTTTTTGCAGGCAACGCCCATTTCGTCATAGGCATCCAGCTCAAAGATAACTATTCTCTCCCTCTGGGGCTGAGTAATGGCGGAAATGCGCGCTCCCACAAGGTGCTTACGCAAAAGCATACAGAACATGGGAGGCTGGGCGGGGTTTTCATATTTTGCGTCTGTTATATGGATGCGGGCATTGCCCACACCGCCGCAGACGGCAAGGCGCACGTTTCCGCTTTGGGAGCGGATGCTAAGCAGCACTGTGTCCCTTTCGGGCTGCTGCACCTTATCTATTTTTCCGCCCTCTATCCCAGCGCGAAGCTCGGATGTGAGGGCGGAAAGGCATACACTGTCAAGAGGCATTATGCTTCCTCCATAATAATGGCGAAAAGTTCGTTGAGGCGGTCATGGCAGCCGTTGAGATAGAGCCAACCGAAGAGGGCTTCCAAACCCGTTGCGGCATGATACTGGGATATATCCGCATTCTTGGGCACGGAGTTAACTCTTGTGTTGCGTCCGCGGCGGTAAACATCCCTTTCCGCGTCGGTGAGCACAGGGAGAATTTTGCTTACGGCCTCGGCCTGAGCAGGAGCGGAAACATATTTAACAGTTTCCCTATGAAGGCCTCCGGAGGTGCTGCGGCCGGAGCATATAATTCTTGAGCGCACCATAAGCTCATAGACGCAGTCACCAATATGGGCAAGGCCAAGATTGGAAAGGCCTCTTATCTCCCCTTCGGAGAGCTTGATATTAAGATAATCTGTCATTTATTCGGTCTCCCAATCTTCCTCTTCCTCAGCATCAAACATATCCATCTGCTGAGGCATTTTTTCAATGGGGGCGGTGCCGTGGCTCAGCTGCATTTCCTGCCACTGTTCCTTGGTTATAAGTATCTGTCGGGGCTTGGCGCCCTCATAGGGGCCAAGGATGCCGATTTCCTCAAGCTGGTCAACTATGCGTGCTGCGCGGGAATAGCCAAGCTTCAGTCTGCGCTGGAGCATGGAAACGCTGGCCTGCTTGGTATCGAAGATAACTTCCGCAGCCTGAGGCAAAAGCTCATCAAACTGGGGCTTATCTTCAACCTCGGCTTCAGCGGCCTTGCTGCTTGCCCCGGAGTTTTCGCTCTTGGCCTCAGCGGCCTTTTCAACGGCGGCAATGATGGAGTCATCATAATCGGCCTGAGAATGCTTCTTCACGAAGTTTACAATTTCCTCGCGCTCTTCATCGCTGACAAAAGCGCCCTGAACGCGCTTGGGTTTGCCTATACCCAAGGGAGCATAGAGCATATCGCCGCTGCCCACAAGCTTTTCTGCGCCGGACTGATCCATTATGATGCGGGATTCCATGGAGGAGGAAACGGCAAAAGCAATGCGGCTGGGGATATTGGCCTTCATGAGGCCGGTAATAACATCGGCAGAGGGACGCTGGGTTGCGATTACAAGATGCATACCGCTGGCACGACCCATCTGAGCCACGCGGCAGATGCTCTCCTCAACTTCCTTGCTGGCAACCATCATAAGGTCGGCAAGCTCATCTATAACTATAACAACCTGAGGCAGAATATTTTCGCCATTGCGCTTTCTGATGGCGTTATATCCGCCGATATCACGAACGCCTTCCTCGGAGAAGAGGCGATAGCGCTTGAGCATTTCAACAACCGCCCACTGCAGAGCGCCTGCGGCCTTCTTGGGGTCAGTTACAACGGGGATGTAGAGGTGGGGTATGCCGTTATAGATGCCCAGCTCAACCATCTTGGGGTCAACCATGATGA
>JAFYUG010000099.1 GCA_017558545.1 Oscillospiraceae bacterium
CACCGCCCGCGACATCTGCAACGGCGAAAAGTTTGAAGACGGCATTGCCATCTTCCCCGAGGTACTGGATGCCCATCATCCCACCTCCAGCAAGGGCGACGCCAAGCGCCATATCCACCTTGCCGAGCCCGTTCCCAACGGCGTTTGCCGTCCCTCTCCCGATGATGACGATATGTTCATGCATCCCTTCGTGCCCATGGGCGGTTGGGAAGCCCGTCCCCATCCCAGAAACTTCGCCGAAATTCCCTATAGAGCGCTGGTTGCCAGCGGCGTTGATAACCTGCTGAGTGCAGGCCGCTGCCTCTCTGCCGACTGGGATGCCATCGGCGCTGTCCGCGTAATCGCATCCAGCATGACCACCGGTCAGGCTGCCGGCAATGCCGCCGCCCTCTGCGTAAAGCAGGGTGTTATGCCTGCTCAGCTGGACGGTAAGAAAGTCCGCGAAATGCAGAAGGAGCAGGGCGTTCCCCTTGATAAGCCCCTTGAGGGTTACTGGGCAAGAGTCCGCGACATGGAAGGCGAGGTCGTTATCTCCAAGGATATGGCCATGATTCGCGACTCCAAGGGCAACACCAGCTTCATGGCATAATTAATAAGTATGAATCTTCACCTTATAAACACGGTGCTTTGCGTTTCCCGCTGCTCCAATTTTGCGGAGGCGGCATATATCCTCAACTATACCCCCGCCGTTGTTTCCAAGCATGTGGCCTCCATGGAGAAGGAGCTGGGAATTAAGCTCTTTCTCCGCGGCAACAAGTCATCCTCCGCTGAGCTTACGGAGGAGGGTAAGGCCATTTTGCCTGAGCTTGTGGCCATTTCCGAGGCTTGGGAGTCCATGAAGGGCACTGTGGCTCTGCTGAAAATGCAGGAAGGCCCTCTTCGCATAGGCAGCCCCCATAAGCGCTGGAGCTATGGAGAGGAGAATATTATCAACGAATATATCCTCGCTAATCCCGAAGGGGAGATAGAGCATACCCATGGCTCTGCAGCGGAGCTATTGCGCCGCCTTGGAGCAGGTAAGCTGGATGGCGCCTTTTTGGTGTTTCAGGGGGATATGGAAAATGTGGAGTGCATCCGCGCTTTTTGCGCCGGTCATGATTGCCAAGTGGTAACAATCGGCGAAATTCGGGATATGTATATGGCGGTTTCCGCCTCTTTCGCGGAAAATTACCCCAATGGAGCGGATTTTTCCGCCTTTGAGGAATTTAGCATAGCCTTCAATTCCGATAGGGAGGCTTTGGCAGGGGGGAATAATATGGAGCCCTTTGAGGCTCTTGCCAAAAAGCACGGCTTTCCCCTTCGCGCCATGTTTTTGGATACCAATGAATCCGGAGTGTATGGCCTTACAGGGCGCATGAAGTTGGCCGTGCCCTCTCCCGTGAAGGAGCAAAGCTACCAGGGCGTTGGCTATGTGCATCTCAATGATTGGCCGGGCTGCGTCCGCTGCTGCTTCATTTCCATGAACAAAAACCCCAGCCCCGCTCTAAAGCGCTTTCGCGCCACAATTGCAGAATATGTGAAACAACCGCGCTGATTGCTCAGCGCGGTTTTCCGTTTAAAGGCTTCTCCCCCCGGAGAAGCTGTCTGCGAAGGTGACTGAAAGGGCTAACGGGCTGTCGAGGACGCCAGAGCCTACAAGTGGTGCAGAAAACTGAAATCACATCGTAGGGGCGAGCATTGCTCGTCCGCGGGCGGCAGATTGCCGCCCCTACGATTATGCTTGAAATCTCAAGTGTCCACCGCACCCTACGCCGCACCCACCCCCGCGCATCGCTGCGGGAGCTTAAGTGTAAAAAGTTTTGTCGGCACCAGGCAGTATATTCGCCCGCTGGCACCGCCAAGAGTGTTGTCAGCGCCAAGCGGGGGGATTCCAAAGGGGG
>JAFYUG010000100.1 GCA_017558545.1 Oscillospiraceae bacterium
CTCTGCCTTGTATGCGCCATACTTGGCGGCGCAGGCGGCGGCGCACTGGTGGGCGGATTTATGTCCCGCCGCTTTGACGCCGCTTTGGCGGAAGTCACCGCCGAGGCCACCCCCGAGGCAAACAACATTGGCGGCAGCCTGGTAATTCCTCAGACCACCCCTTCCTACGCCCAGCCCGAAACCGTTGTTGACGGCAGCGCCCTTTCCCCCAAGGCCATTTACGACATAGCCTGCGCTCAGGTTGTGGCGGTGACCACGGAGATCACCTATAAAAACTACTTTGGCTTCACCACCTCCTCCGCCGTTTCCGGCTCCGGCTTCATCATCAGCACCGACGGATATATCCTCACAAACCACCATGTTATTGAGGAGGCCGCCAAGGGCAACTATGAAATCAGCGTCCTCACCCATGACGGCACCGAGTATATAGCCTCCATCGTGGGCTACGAGGCCGACAACGATGTGGCTGTTTTGAAGATTGACGCGGAGGGCCTCTCCGCCGTCACCTTGGGCAACAGCGACTATATGGCCGTAGGCGACACCGTCTACGCCGTTGGCAATCCTCTCGGCGAGCTTGAATACACCATGACCGGCGGCATGGTCTCCGCGCTGGACAGAGACATCAGCACCTATGACTCCTCCACCGGCACCTATACCTCTATAAATATGTTCCAGATCGACGCCGCCGTTAACTCCGGCAACTCCGGCGGCCCCGTGTATGATAGCCACGGTCAGGTTATTGGCATAGTAACCGCCAAGTATTCCGACACCGGCGTTGAGGGTCTGGGCTTCGCAGTTCCCATCAATGACGCCGTGGCCATAGCCGAAGACCTCATCACCAAGGGCTATGTTTCCGGCAAGGCCCATATGGGCATAGAGGCCGACACCCTCCCCGCCTCCGTAAGCCAGTATTATGGCCTCCCCGCAGGCGCCTATGTTGTCAGCGTTGAAAATGGCTCCTGCGCCGAAAAGGCAGGACTCGTGGCAGGCGATATCATCACCGCCATTGACGGCGTGAGAGTTTCCAGCGACGATGAGCTTATTTCCATCAAGAAAAATTACCGCGCAGGTGACACCGCGGAGATAACCGTCTCCCGCGACAGAGGTGACATCACCCTCACTATTACCTTTGACGAAGAAGTGCCCTCCGCTAATCAGCAGAGCCAGGGCGGCTATAACGAATATTATGGCTATGGCACTATACCCGGCTTCGGCGGCTTCTTCGGCTAAAACTTTGTCAGCTATCCAACTTTTTTATCCTCTCTCTTTCTTATCTCTTTTTCTCCAGCGCACAGACGCCGCAGGCTCATCCCCTGCGGCGTCTTTGTTTTTTATATAAGCCTCCCCTATCCGAGGGGAGGCTGCCCTATCCTCGTCATTGCGAGGAGCCGCAGGCGACGTGGCAATCTCCCAAACATTTGGGATACCCGAAAAACCGGGGGATCACCACGCCAGTGTGCGCACTGGCTCGCGATGACATCAGATTTTTATTAGATGCCCAGAGCGTCACGCTTTGCTTCAATGCAAGCGATCATCTTGTCGCCCAGGGATTCGATGTCGGTATCGACAACGAACTTAGCCTCAACCCACTTGTTGATGCCGTCTTCGCC
>JAFYUG010000101.1 GCA_017558545.1 Oscillospiraceae bacterium
CTTGTTGAGGAGGGGGACAAAAAGGCCGTTTTGGTTTGGAATACCATGATTTATCAGTGCTGCAAGCAGATTGGCGCTATGGCAACTGTGCTGGAAGGCAAGGTGGACGGCATTTTGCTCACCGGCGGCCTTGTGCGCTATGCCGACATAGTGGAGGGCATCACCCGCCGCTGCGGCTGGATAGCTCCCATCAGCGTTTACCCCGGCGAGATGGAGCAGCAGGCCATGGCCTACTCCGTGCTGAAGGTGCTCCACGGCGAAATGGAGGCCATCCGCTACGCAGGCAAACCCGTATGGGAAGGCTTTGACTTTATAGATTAAAAAAATAATCCCCTCGAAAGAGGGGATTATTTTTTTAGCATTTCCGAAGGAAATATATCGCAGGCAAAGCCTATATCGCATATCAATAGATATATATCGCAGATTTGCAAAGCAAATCTATATCGTCCGCAAGGGGGGGACGGATTGCCACGTCGCAAGCCCTCTCAGTCTGGCCTGCGGCCAGCCAGCTCCCCCAGAGGGGGAGCCAAGTCCTCGCAATGACCTGAATGTTAGCTTATGCCATTGTAGGGGCGGCAATCTGCCGCCCGCCCACGGATGAAGGAAATGTCGCCTCCCCTATTCGAGGGGAGCCTTTAAAAGCGGAATTTAATTCATTCTCTCTCGCTGAGCAAGCTCATGAGGTGGGTTCTGCCAACGGCCATGACGGAGAGGGCGGCGCCAAGGAGATAGCATAGGGCGAATATACCCACGGCGCCAAGCCATGCCAGCGAGCCGGTTATGGCCAAAAGTCCTATGCAGCCAACTATGCTGCCTATAAGACAGAGCATGGTCTGCTCAAGGAAGAAGGAGAAAAATACCCGCATCTTGCTTGCGCCAAGGCCACGCAAAATGGCAAACTCCATTCTTCGGGAGTTGACCATCAGCCATGACACGATGAAGCCCAATAGCGCCACAAGGGCGAAGAGCACGGGGAAGAGCAGCTGACTAAAGGAAATATAGCGGCCAAGACCACCAACGGTCTCCACAAAGGAGCGGTCAAAGAGCAGCACGGTGGTGCGGTTTGAACGGAGAGAGTCCACCCGGGTGAAGCTCTTTTCGTGGAGATAGTCTCTGAGCTCGTCCAGCTTCCCCGCATCGGAGAGGGTGAAGGCGCAGCTTCCGAAGCGGCTGTGGAAGTAAAAATACTTATCTCTGTCCTGATTGGTGTGAAACTGCAGATCCACGCGTTCGCCGTTGGGGAGGAGATCCTCCTCGCCTGTTATCCAATCCTCGTCGCACCACAAAGTCAGGGGAACATAGATATTGGCATCTCCGCCCGCCTGGGCAAAAGAGCCCACGATGAGCATTTCGCGGCCAAATTCCCACACATCCCCGTCGATAATAGCGCGGAAGTTTATTATTCGGCTGTCACCTATACCAAGCCCGATCCGCTCAAGCAGAGATTCCGGCATGAGACAGGGAATGGTGTCGGCCTCCTTTTCTGCGGGAAGCACAGCTCTGGAGCCAAGGTGCTCTATAGTCTCCAAAACGGAGGCGCAGGCCTCGGGATCGGAAAGGAAGCTCTCATTCCAGCCGGAAAGCCAGGTGATCTCCGGAACGCCCGAATAGATAAACTCCGGGGCAGCGTCCATGCCGTTGAGGGCCACCACTTCCGGCTGCTTGCCTATCCATGCCTGACGGGCCTCCTGCGCAAAGGAGCTTGTACCGAAGGCGGGAATTTCTTCCCCCAGCCAGTAGTTGAAGCCCTTGGAAACATATATGCCCTCCAGCATACCGCTTTTCCACAGGGTTCTGGCATTTTCCGCGGAGACCGTAAGCTCCGTGCTGCGCCGACCGTTGGTGCTGACGGCGCGTCCGGTGATTTCCGCATCCCTGTATAGGGCGTCCATTTGCTCGCCCCATCCCGCGGAGGCGTTGGCCAGAATGCCGAGGAATATGCTGAGCACCAGAGCCGCCGCAGGCACTACACCGCTGCGCCAGCCCCCTCTGCGGGCGGAGAGCAGGGCAAAGCGCATAGCTCCCTTGCCTATGAGGGAAGTGCCGCCCTTGGGAACGCGGACGGACATTTTGCCCTTTTTGGGAGCGGTTTGCTTTCGGGCAATGCGGAGAAATACCCAGCAGAAAAGAAGGCTGAGAATAAAGATAAAGCAAAATGCTGCGGCGGCAGGCCAAAGGGGAGTTTCACCCATGGCGGCAGCGCCTTTGCTTACGCCAACGGCGGCCTCGCTATAGCGGCTGTCCACAGCGTAAAGCTCCGTGGCGGCGGAAAAGGCCGCTTCTATAATTGTACCGAGGGCGGCTCCGCCTGCAAATGCGCCTATGGCGGAGGCAATGCCGGAAATAATTACCGCGCCGGAGAGCAGCCAGAGGCTGATTTTGGCGCCGGGAGTTCCGAGGGAGAAGAGCACATTCACAGTCTCCCTCTGCCTTCCCACAAAGAGATAGGCGAAGAGGAATATAACAGCCAGCGCACCCAGCGCTGAGGCAAGAGTCACCGCCGTGGCGGTGGTTTTCATGGTCTCAAGAGGCTGGGCCGCTCCGGAGTAGCCCTGGTCGAAAAGGCTCACCCGAACTCCGTCGCCGCAAAGAGCCTCTATGGCCTCGGCGGCGCTGCGGGCGGAGGCGTTGTCCAGCAGGGCGCGGCCCAGAGTGTAGCCGTAAAGCTCACCGCCGAAAGCTCCCTCGGCCTCGCTTACCCAGACATAGCCATAGCTGTCCTCGGGGCCGTCGGCAATGCCCACAATCTCAAGCCGTGCGCTGCGGCCGTCCGGCTCCATGTCGAAGCGGTCGTCGTGCCCGGAGGCAAAGTAGTCAAGGCTGATTTGGTCCCCGATGCCAAGCCCCGTCACGCGCACAATATCCCGGCTCACAGTGCAGACGCCTTGTTCCCCTGCTGCAGGGAGGCGTCCTTCGCTTAAACGAAATATAGACTGCTGAAAGGCCTCAAGGGAGGCGATATCGGAGCTGGCCTCCACGGTGACATAGTTGTTGGCCCGGGCGTAGTAATCGGCATATTCATAAAACAGGGGGTCCGCTTCCGTTTCCTTGGTGTCCTGAACGGGAGATATGGGGCAGCCCTCGTAAAAATCCGTTATGCTGAAGCGCAGATGGGATGAGTTGGAGGTAGTGAACTGGCCGTGGATGGTGTAGCGACGCCCCTTTTCCGGGGTGAAATCGTGGCCGTTGAAGTCGATTATCATGGCCTTGGTGCCCTCCACGTCCCGGGCGTAGATAATGTCGTTGGCAATGGCGGTATAGCCGTCGGTATACTCGCCCATGTAGCTGTACATCCGATAGCCCGTGTTGGTCAGGGAGTCATGGAACCATTCAATGTTATAGATGAAGTCGAAAAGAGCGGGAGAGACCAATTTTTCCTCGCCGTCCATGACGCAGCGGTAGATGGTGTTGTCAAGGAGTATGTAGCTTTCGGGAAGCTCCCATTCCTCCCATATAAGTATTTCTCCGCTTATGGGGTCGGAGGTCCAGATGCAGAGATCACCGGGGAGGCCATAGTCTTTCATGTTGCTTTTCGTATAAAGAGGGAGAATGCCGGTATCAAAGTCCCCGGTGCGTATTCTGGCTTCCCAGTTGACGGTGCTCATAGCGGCAAAGGTCTCGGGCATCGCTTCCTCGCTTTGGCTGAAGTGGCCGAATTTCTTCTGCGGCGCAAACTGGGTGAACTCAATAATTGCGTTGGCGGAGTAAGCGCTCTCACCAAGACGGTTGTAGCCATCCAGATAAGCAAGGGAGCTTTCCCGGCTCTCCCAGAGCTTCACCCCGGGTACGGCTGCGATAGCCTCTGCATCCAGAGCTTCAAGAGCGGCGCGGGCATAGTCGTCCGCGGCGTTTTCGTCGGGGTAGTCCGGACCCATATACTCCACAAGGGCAATGGTGGTATAGTTTTCGTCCAGCTCACGAAGCTGCGCCGAGCAATAGGCCCACATTCCCGCGCCGAGGGTGAGGGACAGGCACATGAGCAGTATAAGCACGGCAAAAAGCGCCGTGCGCCATTTGCCGCGAAGGGCGGATAATATTCCGTTTCGTAATATCATAAAATCATTCCTTTTAAAGGCTTCCCCTTGAGGGGAAGCTGTCAGCGAAGCTGACTGATGAGGTGTTACGGAAGCTTTTAAGGCTCGCCCCTACGGGGAGAGCTGGCAGATGCATAGCGGCTGACTGAGAGGGGCAAGGTTTCTGAGCTTTGCAAAGGCGGGCTAACACAGTTCGCCCCTACTTGACACCGACTAAAATTTAGGTCATTGCGAGGAGCCGCAGGCGACGTGACAATCCGTAACCTCTACCGGCGGCAGCAAGCAGCCGCCCTACGGTGGTGCAAAAATGCAAAGTTCTCCGCTTAAAGGCTCCCCACGAATAGGGGAGGCGGCAATTATTCCTTCACCGCGCCGTCGCGAAGCTCCAAAATGGTGTCCGCCTTGGCGGCAAGAGCCATGTCATGGGTGACTATAATAACGCAGTAGCCCTCTTCGTGGGCAAGGCGAAGCAAAAGCTCCGCAATATTTTCACTGTTGGCTGTGTCCAGATTGCCCGTGGGCTCGTCGGCGAGGAGTATGCCCGTGTCCATGCCCAGCGCTCTTGCAATGGCAACGCGCTGCTGCTCGCCGCCGGAGAGCATAGTGGGGTAGCGGTCAAGGGCGCTTTCGGGCAGCCCCACTCTGGCAACAAGCTCAGCAGCCTTTGCTCTTGCGGCCTTGGGCTTCATGCCCCGAAGCTCCATGGGGTACATTACGTTTTCGGCCACGGTGAGCAGAGGAAAAAGACGGAAGGACTGGTAAATAACCGCAACCTTTTCTCTTCGGTAAAGCTCGGGGCTGATATCCGCCGTGGAAACGCCGTTGCAGATAACCTCGCCGCCGGTGGGCTGATCCAAGCCCGCCATAAGGCTCAGCAGGGTGGTTTTGCCGCTGCCGCTTCGTCCAACGATGGCGTGGACCTTACCGGACTCAAAGCTATGGCTTATGCCCTTGAGAGCCTCCACCTTCTGATACTGGGTTTTATATGTATATCGCACATCGCGCAAAACCAATGTTGCCATGGTAAATCCTCCCAAAAGAAGTCTTGAAGAATGTATTATCCCATTATAACTCATCTTCACCCCAAAGGGCAAGTGGGACATATAAGGGAAAGGGGAAGGGGACAAAATGCGGCAAAAAGCAATAAAGCTATAATTTGCCGAGGGCTTACATATACTAAAATTGGGCAAAAGCTGATATGCAAAAAATGCCATAATTTTTACAAAAATAGCATATGAACAAGTTCACTTTTGTGCAAAATAATAAGAACGCCGTTCACTTTTACCTATTTTTGCTATGATTTTATAGTGAAAATGCATAAATAAAAAAAGCCAATGTGACATAATTACCAAACTTGTATGGATGGTATTGCAATAAAAAAATATTGGTTATATAATTCACAATAGCGGAATTTTCGATTTAAAGTAACTTAGTTTTGGCTTAAAAATTATAAACTCCACCGGAGGTGCAGATAAAAAATGTATGTGGAAACTATAGTGGCCATATCCGAAACCGAGGAAAAAGCCCGCCGCATGAAGGCTGAGGCCGCCCTGGAAGCCAAGAAGAGCATAGCCGATGCCAAGGTGAAAGGCGAGGCCATGGTTGCGGATGCCATTAAAAAGGCCGAGGCAGAACTTATGCAGCTGGGCAAAGAAAGCGACGAGAAAGCAATGGCTGCTGCCAAGGATCTTGCCCATAGCGGCGATAACAAAAAGGCTGTTATGCGCGCCCGTGCTGAAAAACGCATGGATGATGCCGTAGCCTTGATAGTTGAAAGGATAGTGAAAGGCTGATGGCAATTGTCAGAATGCAGAAGCTTCACTTGCTGGCGCCCCGAAGTCAGAGAGATGCCATAATGAGCTCTCTTCAGATGCTGGGCTGCGCCGAGGTGAAAGAGCAAAGCGGCCTGCTTTCCGACGAGAGACTTCGCGGACTGATAAACCGTGAAAAGAGCGATTACGCCTCTCTCCGTCGGGAAAAGAGCCTTTTTGCCGATGCGGTGAAGCTCTTGGATAAATATGCTCCCGATCCCCCTCCCTTCCTCTCCGCAAAGCCCATTATGCGTGAAGCGGAGCTGATGGACGAGAGCAAGCTTGGTAAAAGCAAAGAAATTGCAGAAAAAATAGTGGCGCTGGATGAATCCATCCGCAACCACTATCTTGAAGAGAGCAGCCTCGATACTCTCATAGAGGTTTTGACCCCTTGGGTGGACTTCCCCGTAGCCCTTGACTATACGGGAAGCGCCAAGGTTGCGATGCGACTTGGCACAATCCCCACGGTTTCCGATTTTGAAAGCCTGCAGGCCTCTCTTGCGGAAAAAGTTCCCGAAACGGAGCTTAGCGAAGTAAGCTTCGATGAGCATACCCGCTTCCTTTGCATCTTCTATTATAGACCTTTGGAAGCAGAGGTTATGGACATTCTCCATTCCTATGGCTTTGCAGTTCCCCCCTTTGGGGAAGTTAAGGGCACGGCCAGAGAAATGCTGGATGCCACCAACGAAAAGCTCAGAGAAATTCGCCTTGCGAGAAGTCTGGACGAGACCCGTCTTGTGTCCTTCGCTCAGGATAGACAGCTGATGATGAAGGCCTATGACCTCATGAGCACCCGCGAAGCCAAGGCCGAGGCCATGGAAAACCTTGTGGGCACTTCTTCCACCGTTTGTCTGGATGCATGGATAACGGAGCCTGAGAGAGAAAAGCTCATCCCCGCTCTTGAAAAGTTCGACTGCGCGTATATGTTTGAAGACCCCTCCGAGGAGGAATATCCCTCCGTTCCCGTTAAGCTGAAGAATAACTTCTTCACTCAGGGTCTTAATATGGTCACAAACATGTATTCTCTGCCCCAGTATGGCACGGTTGACCCCAACCCCCTGATGGCTCCATTCTTCATCCTCTTCTACGGTTTGATGATGGCGGATATGGGTTATGGTCTGCTGATGATAGCAGCTTCCCTTGTTGCGATGAAGAAGATGCGTCCCAAGGACGGCATGCTCCATTTCTGCAACCTTCTCTTCTGGGGCGGCATAGCCACCTTTGTGGTGGGCGCTTTCACCGGCGGCCTCTTCGGCGATGCTCCTTACCAGATTGTGCATATGCTCAATCCCGAAAGCACATGGCAGGGTCTGCCCGCTCTGTTCTCTCCCCTTGAGGACACCATTATGATATTGATTGTAAGCATAATCCTGGGATTTATTCACCTGAACACCGGTCTTGCAATCAGCTTCATTCAGAAGGTGAAAAAGGGCGATGTGCTGGACGGTCTCTTCTACGAAGCCTCCCTTTGGGTCATCTTCCTCGGCGCTATACTGATGGTGCTGGGCAGCATGGTTCTCGGTGTGGAAATGGTGAAAACCGCAGGAATTGTGGTTTTGATTATCGGCGTGCTGGCTCTGTTTTATGGCGGCACAAGAGGCAAGAAGGGCTTCGGCAAGGTAACTGCCATTTTCGGCTTGCTCTATAATGAGCTCACCGGCTGGTTCGGCGATTTGCTCAGCTATTCCCGAATTATGGCCTTGATGCTGGCAGGCGCCGTTATCGCTCAGGTTTTCAACACCATAGGCGCCATGTTCGGCAACGTAATTCTCTTCATAATCGTGTTCATAATTGGCCACGCATTGAACTTCGGTCTCAACCTTTTGGGCTGCTATGTCCACGATCTCCGTCTCCAGTGCCTTGAATATTTCGGCAAGTTCTATACGGACGGCGGAAAAGCTTTCAAACCCTTGAAAATCAATTCCAAATATTTTGAAATCAGTAAATAATGCAAGCATATAAGGAGGAAATATAAAAATGGAATTTATCACTGCTCTTATGAACGGCCAGTATACCGGCCTTGCAATTGGTCTTCTCGGCGCAGGCCTCGCAGCCTGCCTTGCAGGTGCAGGCTCTGCACGCGGCACCGGTGTTGCCGGTGAAGCAGGCGCAGGTCTTCTCACTCAGGATCCTTCCAAGTTCGGTAAGGTTATGATTATGCAGGTTATCCCCGGCACCCAGGGTCTTTACGGTCTGGTTGTTTGGTTCTTCGCTATTTATCAGATGGGCCTTCTCAACGGCACTGCCATGGACATGAGCTTTGTTGACGGCTGCCGCTACTTCGCAGCCTGCCTGCCCATCGCCATCGGCGGCGGCATCAGCGCAGTTGCACAGGGTAAGGTTGCAGCAGCTTCCATCAACATTCTGGCCAAGAAGCCCGATGACTGGGCAAAGGGCATGATCCTCTGCATCACCGTTGAGTTCTACGCCATTCTGTCCCTGCTTGCATCCATGATGATGCTCCTCAACATCAAGTAAGCAATTAACGGTATTTTAAGGCGGTAAGAAAATGAACGGAATTGAAAAAATCAGCGCCCGACTCATAGGTGACGCCCAGCAGGAGATAGACATCCTCAAGGCAGAAACTGATGAGCGCTGCGCCGCCATTTTGGGCGAATATGAGGCAGCAGCCGCCGAGGCTTACTCCCAGCGCATGGCTCGTGGACGCGCTCTTTGCTCCCAGCAGCGCGAGCGCATGGAGGCATCTGCCGATATGGAAATGCGCAAGGCTCTTTTGGCCTTCAAGCAGGAGCTTGTAAGCGAAGCCTTCGCAAAGGCCATCGAGGCTATTGCCAATCTCCCCGAGGATGAGTATATAGAGTTTTTGGCCGCAATGATGGCCAAGGCAGCCAATAGCGGTGAAGAGGAAGTGCTCCTCTCCGCAGAGGACAGCGAGCGCGTAGGCGCCAAGGCTGTACGCCGCGCCAATGCTCTTATCAAAGAGCGGGGCGGCAGAGGAACTCTCAGCCTCGCCGATGAAACCGCGGATATTCCCAGCGGATTTATCATGCGCAGCGGCAACATAGAAATTAACTGCGCAGGAGATGCTCTCGTTATGATGCAGCGCTCCGCACTGGCTTCTCAGGTGGCCGAGATACTCTTTTCATAATATTGGGAGGTAAGGGACTTGTCTGACCTCAAAAAAATTGAAAATACCAAATATCTCTGCCTAACGGCTATGCTCCGCGCC
>JAFYUG010000102.1 GCA_017558545.1 Oscillospiraceae bacterium
CGAATACGCCCTTACCTTAAACGAGCTTCCCGATGCAGACGTTTATCAAATCACCAAAAGCCGCATCCACTATTCAAGGGATAATGAGCTTATATTCATCGAGCCAATGGGCGGCATAAGCCTGAGCACCGTATACAGCCGCTATTGCTACACCCCCAACGGACGGGAATATATTGCGGACGCCGCTTCGAGAGGCATTTCCCTTACGGAAATGAAGGGCGCTTATCTTGAAGTATATTATATCTCCGAAACCTATGGCGAGGTATGGGAGCGCATAGCTCTCAGCGATGCCGAGTATGAAGCTATAAAGGCCGAGCAGTTGGAGGAACTCAGCCCCGGCTACGGCTTCTCCGCCACCCTTAAAAAAGGTGATGAGAGCGTATATTTCAGCGAAAACAGAGGTGTCCCCCCCACTGCTCTGCAGCTTGCCGTTGAAAAATGCGGTTATAAGTTTGCAACACCCGAAGACATCAGTGAGCTTAAGTCCGCCAGATTTGAATGCAGTTGGCTGACAGAGGCAATTACTCTCAGCGGTGAGAAGCTTGAGCGCCTTGAGGAAATTCTCAAAAACGCTCAATTTGGCTATGTTGGCTCCTGCGGCTATGGAGCAAAGCTTATTCTCGAAATGGAAAATGGCGAACAGATGGTAGTTTTCAAGGGTTGCGACAGCTGCGACACCATCGTATTCGGTTCCTACGGAGGCTATTTCCTTGGTGACGATGAAAATATAGAGTTTTGGGAGCTTTTCGGTCTGAGCGAAGATTTTAATCATGAAATACTAAAATAAGACTTTCTGATATAGGCCACAAATACCGCCGGAAAACAATCCCTCAGTCAGCTTCGCTGACAGCTCCCTTTGCACAAGGGAGCCTTAAAAAAGCAAAAAAGACCTGTTCTGCGGAACAGGTCTTTTTTTTACACCTCAAGATAACCTTCTCTAACATTAAGGCCCAGGTGGTCGGCGAGGGCGCGAAGCTGCTTGTCGCTTATGGTATTGAGGCGGGGCAGATGGGCTATTTTCATATATATCTCTGCTCCCTTTTCGGCGGTTTCGATAAGGCCGAAGCTTTCATCGAGGTCGCGGCCTGCGCCGTAAATTCCGTGCTGAGCCCACACAACTATGCGGGCATTGCTCATTTTGGCGGCGCTGGCTTCGCCTATCTCCGTTGTGCCGCAGACCATCCAGGGAAGGACGTTGACGCCATCGGGGAAAATCATGATACATTCGGTGCACATCTGCCAGAGGGTATGGGTGAATTCCTTTTCGTCTATGGAGTGGACATAGGTCATGGCAAGGAGGTTTGCGGGGTGGCAATGCATGATAACTCTATGCTCCTTATCGGCCTTCAATCTCACCATGTGGCTCATGAGGTGGGCAGGCAGCTCGCTTGTATACTTGCCGCCATCGCTGAAGCCCCAAAGGACTTCGGCAGAGCAGCCATCGGCGGATATGCGGATGAGACCCAGATTTTTGGCAGGGTCATACTGAACATTTTTGAAATATTTACCCGTTCCGGTTACGAGGAAATAGCAGCCTGCAAGGGGCTTGGCATCAAAGCCCATGGGTATGGAGCGGATGACATTATCCCTATCGATATAGGGGGCAACTTCCTCTTCATAGAGGAGGAGGCTTATATTGCCGCTATTGCGCTCATCCCAGCCCTGGGCATACATATTTGTGGTTGTGCGTATCATTTCCACCATAAAGGGTGCGGTTAATATATCTTTCATGGGTTTCCCCTCTTTCTTCGTTCTTAATGACAGTATAATAAGATGTGAGGGAAAATACAAGATGAAAAGAGATCAGGGCGGATATTGAATCCGCCCCTACCGATGAAGAACTCTATTCTCATTCTTCCCTCATCCGTCTGACCTTCGGTCAGCCACCTTCCCCCAGGGGAAGGTTATTTTATTATCTCTCCCTCCGTCATTTGCTTACGCAAATGCCACCTCCCTCGTCAGAGGGAGGCTTGTATGGACAAAGCTGCAGGCTTATCGATAAATTGAAAAAGGGACAGAGGCCGTGGCCTCTGTCCCTTTTCCGTGGGGGAGAGATCATTCAATTATGCAGAAAGAGTGAGCAAAACTCTTCAGAACAAATTAGTCGTCCCATTCAATGACGCCGCCGATGAGGTTGGGATCCTGCTCCCAAACCATCTGATAGGCTTCGGTCATCTGCTTATAGTTGAAGCGGTGGGTAATCAGGGGGCTGATATCCAGGTAGCCATAGGCAACCAAGTTGAGGTATACGCGGATATCCTCATCGGCGGTGTTGCCCATCAAGCTGGCGAAGCGGCGGAGCTTGGTATTCAACACGGGAGGCCATACGCCCTTGATTTCAAGGTCTGCTCTGCGGAGGGCGAAGGGGCGGGAGTTTACATA
>JAFYUG010000103.1 GCA_017558545.1 Oscillospiraceae bacterium
GAATGAAGCGGCTTTCCACCGCCTTGGGAGCAGCTTCCACATAGAGTATGCCCTTCTCGCCGCACTCGTCAAAGCCTCTGCCCTCGGCGCAGCCGGGGTAGGCGCAGAAGCTGTCGCCATAGCGGAGAAGGCCGCCATAAGCATGCTGATGGCCAAGAGCCAAATAGTCAAGGCCGCTTTGGGCAACTTCATCGGGGGTGATGGGGCAATAGCGGCTGTCTGCAACTGCGTTCAGATCGCCATGGAGCACGCCAATATTCACTATGCCCTCTTCTCTGGGGGCATGGAAAGAGCGAAGAAGGGGCGGGCAGATAATATCCGTGAAGCCTGCGCCATATACCCTTGCGCCCAGCTCCGGCAGCTCCACGCACTCCCAGCCGCCGCGGAAAATATGTATATTTTCCGGCAGATTGCCGCGGACATAGGGGGAAGCGGCGCTTACGCGGTCATGGTTGCCGGGGGCAATGAACACGGGGCAATCCAGACCGCCGAAGGCGGCGGTGATGGCGGAGAAGGTCTCCGCATAGGCGCTGTCGCTGTCCAAAAGGTCACCGGCGAGCAGGACACTCTGAGCATCGGTCTCCTTTGCCTTTTCCGCAATGGTGAAAAGCAGCGCTCTCTGCTCATCCCGGCGCAGTCTTGCCTTTTCTCCCAGCGCTTCGAAGGGGGAGTCCAAGTGCAGGTCCGCCGCATGAATAATTCTAATAGGTGTCATATTATTCTCAATGCCTCCGCGTGAACGCATTTTCCGGTTTCTGTGTCGATTTCAAAGATGGCGCATTCCAGCTTGCCGGGGCCTCCTGCAGGGCTATAACGACGGGGAGGATCACCGAGGAACTTGCCTATGCTCTGCTCCGTGGTTATGCCTATGACGGAGTTGATGGGTCCCGTCATGCCAAGGTCGGTGATGTAGCCTGTGCCCCCGGGGAGCACGGTGCAGTCGCTGGTCTGGACATGGGTGTGAGTTCCCCAAACGGCGCTTACTCTGCCGTCAAGGAAATAGCCCATGGCCAGCTTTTCGCTGGTGGCCTCGGCGTGGAAGTCCACAAGGATGATCTTGGCGTCCACATCGGCGGCAATGTTATCCGCAACAACGAAGGGGTTATCGGTGTTGGCGTCAAGGCTGAAGCGGCCAATGAGATTGGCAACGCAGATTTTGCCGAAGGAGGTTTCGTATATGCCAACGCCTCTGCCGGGGCACTGGGGGGCATAGTTGGCAGGACGGATGCAGACGGAGGAATAGTCCAGATAGTCCTGAATTTCCGTTCTCATCCATGTGTGGTTGCCAAGGGTGATGACATCGGCGCCGGCATCCAGTATCTCCTCGCACTGCTGGGGAGTTACGCCCACAACGTTGGCGTTTTCGCCGTTGACAACGATGAAGTCTATGGAATGCTCCTTGCGAAGTCTGCGCAGATTTCTGCGGAGAAAATCGAGACCAACCTTGCCGCAGACATCGCCCACGGCCATAACTTTTATATTCATAAAATTTCCTCTTCCTGAATTATTGGAATCTGTATATTAAAAGTATTCTATCATATTTTTACCATAATGTGCAACGATAATGAGGGAATAATAAATAAAACCGAAAAAGGAGGTTAGAAAAGCTATGTGCGGTTTTATGAAAGGTCTCGGCGCAGGCATGATAGCCGGCGTTTGCGTGGGAATGACCCTCACTATGGATAAGCGGCGCAGTAAAAAGATGCTCCACCGCGCCGTAAGAACCATGGAAGATATGGCCGAGCGGGTTTCCGACGCCATTGGAATGTGAAAAAAATAAAAAAAGTTTAAATTTCTTTAAAAAAACTCTTGCTTTTTGGTTTTAAGTGTGCTATCATACTCAAGCACGAAATGGTATGCGCTCTTAGCTCAGCTGGATAGAGCGTCTGGCTACGGACCAGAAGGTCAGGAGTTCGAATCTCTTAGGGCGTGCCAAATAAAGCCTTGAAACCACACGGTTTCAAGGCTTTTTGCTTTTTAAATTTCTTCCTGGTCCCCGTTTTCGGCTTCCTCCATGATTTGAAAACCTATGGCCATCTCTATGGCATCGGTGCGGCCATCGCCGTTGAAATCGAAAATATTGCCAAAAAGCTCGTCCATGACAGTTCCTCCCATATATTTTTGGTTTATGCCTTGAGTATAAACTAGGCAAAGTACTATAAAAAGGACATTTTGGGGTGGTTTGCGCTCGGGCGGCATTCTTGCCGCCCCTGCAAATCGGGCTGTCGAGGACGCCGTCCCCTACGGCTGCGCGGAAAACCAAGATTTCGCCTTTAAAGGCCCCCTTCCCAAGGGGGCTGGCACCGAAGGTGACTGGGGGATAAGGGTAAGGATTACGCATAACTTAAATATAAGCTAATTTTTAGCTTTATCCCCCCTGCCTTGCTTTGCAAGGCTTCCCCCCTTGAAAAGGGGGGCTTTAAAAGCGGAACGGGCGAACACAGTTCGCCCCTACAA
>JAFYUG010000104.1 GCA_017558545.1 Oscillospiraceae bacterium
GATATACTCGCCAACTATTCTGCGGCTCTCGCGGGTGCCGTTCATCTCGGCAAAATGGGTGAGGGTGCAGTTTTCAAAGCCGGGCATATACTTCTTCATGAAGTCCACCAGCATGAGAACCTTTCTATGCTGATCCACTATCTGTCTGGAAAGATCCTCAACGGAGTCGTTGCGGCAATAGTGGGAATGGGTGGCGTCCAGAGTTACGTCCATGCACTCTTCGTTATCGCTGCCAACGATGGGGTAGACAAGAGCGCCGGGGGCAACGATGAAGGGCAGATCGCCATTGGCAATGGCTTCATTCTGCTTATAAACAAGGTAGTTCAGGTGCTCCTCGATGGGGCGGGTCTTGAGATAGTCTTTATACTTCTCCCACTCTTCCTTGTACTTTTTATAGTTAACATAGCTGAGGCGGAAGCCCATGGAGGTGGACTCGTTGAGACCCATGAACTCGGCATTGCCGATTTCGCAGGGTACGCCGGCAGCATTGGCAACAATGGCGTCGCCGGTGGTGTCGATGATAACCTTGGCCTTGATTTCAAGCTTGCCGCCTGCGCCGTAGGCAATGACGGAGTCGATATGGCCGTTATTAACCACGCAGTCTGCAATATGCACGCCATAGAGGATGCGGCAGCCGGCCTGCAAAAGCATATGCTCAAGCTCAACCTTGCCGCTTTCGGGCTCAACGGCAGGGAGATGGGGACGGATAAGAGCCTTGCCCTTAGCTGCAAGACGCTGCACCCACTCTTCGCAGATGCCGTCCACATGGCCTGCGATGCCGGTTATATATCCATTGGTGACGAGGCCGCCAAGGCTCTCTCTCTTTTCCAGAAGCAGAGCTCTCATGCCCTGTCTTGCAGCGGCAATGCCTGCTGCTGCGCCGGCAACACCGCCGCCGCAAATAAGAACGTCCACATTATAAGTGCTGTAATTATTCATCACTTTTCCTCCTGTGCGTATTTGCTGAGAGAGTAGCTATAAAGCTCCTCCTCCATAAGATAATATTTGTCCTTGAAGCTGCTCTGTAAATTCATTGCAACGCCGCTGCCTCCTATGGCGTGGGCGCCAAATGTGTCAACAATGTGGCGAATATGCTCTTTCATGGTCTCGCCGCTGGCTTCGTCATCATGGACTATGTTGGCATCGGCCTTATATTCAAGCAAAATCTTATGGCCATACTTGGCCATGATGTTGGGGATGTCGTTAATATCCTGAATTTCAAGGCCGTCCACGCCCAAATCCTCAACCAGATAGGGGATGAAAGCGTCCACCTTGCCGCAGCAATGGGCTATGAACTTGGTGCCTCTTGCCTGCACGGCCTTAACAAAGCGGCGGGTGGGCTCCAAAATGGTGGCCTCATAAAGAGCCGTTGAGAAGAAGGGGCCTCTTGCGGTGCCGTAGTCATCGGCGGCAACTATGTAGTCAAGGGGGAACACATCGCGGATGCAGTTGAAAAGCTCAATTTTATAGTCGGCAATGGCCTCGAAAAGTGCTCTGCACTCCTCGGGCTCGGTGATGAGATCCACCATGGCCTGCTCGAAGTCCTCAAAGGCGTGGAGTCGCTCGAAAATGCCGTTGCCAAAGCGCATATAAAGAGCCTTTTTCTCGTTTCTCACAAAGCCTTCCGCGTCTTTGGACCAATCGATGGCTTTCAAATCGGGAAACTTGACCTTCTCTCTCCACTGGGTAACCTCTTCAAAGACGCCGCCTGCGGGCATATTGATGCCAACGGTGGGAGAATAGGAATAATATGTGCCAAACCAATCGTAGCCGTCTCTATCCTTGGGTACGCCGTCATGATTACTGGGGCAGACCACCATCTGAGAATCGGCATAGAGATTGGGCATCCACATGGGCTTTTTATGTTCAAGAGCCAGCATGAGATTTTCGCGGGGAGTGATGGGGCTTTCCCTCTCCACGCTTGGCCATGTGGGTGACATGGCCGGTATATTAAGTGCCATTTAATTAACCTTCTTTCCTGAGAGCATCGAAGGGGCAGGCCTTGGCGCATACTCCGCAGCCAATGCATTTATCGCCCACTTCCACCTTGCCCTTTCCAAGGCTCAGCGCTCCCTTGGGGCAGGAGCGGACACAGCATCCGCAGCCACGGCAGCGCTTAATATCAAGACTTATCTTTTTCAATCAGTCCTTGCCTCCCAGCTCTCTGCCAAGGAGATAGCCAAAGGTGAGAGCGGTGCCGTGGCTGTTGCCGGGGATGAGCATGGGGTAATCCACGCCGTAGCGCCCGCCGGCGGCATTGCCTATGGCATAGAGGCCGGGGATGACCTCTCCTTCCTCGGTGAGCACCTGCATGGAGGTGTTGACCTTCATGCCGCCCACAACGCTGAGGAGGGCGGGGCCGAACTTGCGGGCAATATAGGGGGGCTTATCCAAGGGAATAAGAAGCTCTTTGCGCTTGCCAAACTCCGTGTCCTTGCCCTCGGCGCACATGCGGTTATAGTTGGCGAGGGTCTCGGCGAAGACCTTGGGGTCAACGCCCATTTTCTCAGCCAGCTCTTCGGGAGTATCCGCCATGACGGCTGCGCCTATGCGCAGACCCCATTCAAGGCGCTCTTCCTCGTGGTCAAGCTGGAATTCGTCTTTTCTGCCAAGGGGGAAATCGTGTCCCCAATAGATGCCGCCGCCGTATTTCAATGTTTCGGGCACCTTTTCTCTCCAATCGGAGTCGAAAATTGCCCAGGCCCACTTGAGGCCTTCCTTGATAACGCCATAGGCTCTGGCCTGAAGATAGTTATCCTCGTTCATATATCTCTTGCCGTCCGGGCGGACGAAGAGGAAGCAGAAGTTGGAGTGGCGGTGAGCCTGAGGGTGGAGCATGGCGGGGAAAGGGCCATCCTCGAAGGCGGCGCCTGCCCAAAGGGCGGCTCTGTGGCCATCGCCGTTATCGCTGCCCTTGGGGGCGCAGACCTTGGCTGCCACCTTGTTGGCGATGGGGCATAGGTCATCGCACATTTCGTCGTTGCCTCCTATGCCGCCGGTTGCGATTACAACGCCCCTTTGTCCGCGAAGGGCAATTATCTCCCCTTCTTTATTCTGTGCAATAGCACCGGTTACGCGGCCATCTTCAACGATGAGCTGCTGAAGGGGGCTATTGAACACAAAGCGGACGCCGGCCTTCAAAGCCTCCTGATACATAGGCTCCATTACGTCATTGAGACCGCCAAACTTGCCCTGCTTGCTGATGGGGCCATCATAGAAAAGATGGGAGCCCATGATCTCATAATAGGTTTCGCCCTTATAAAGGCAGCCCTGAAGCTCGGGACGGATGGCATACTCGGGAGAGGTGAGCATACCCATAAGCCAGTCCATGGCCTCGCCGCTGCGGTTAAGGAAGAGGCGGACAAGCTTTTCATCGCAGCGGTTGCCGCAGCGCTTGATCCACTCTCTTGCAACGGCGTCCACATCGTTTTCAAAGCCGCGGGAGGCCATATAGCTTGAGTTGCAAACGCCTATATTAAAGCCGCGGGCGGTATATTTGCCGAATTTTTCGAGGCAGAGCACATCCGCACCCTTCTGAGCTGCGGAAAGAGCGCAGCTGAGACCGGAAAGGCCTGCGCCGATGACAAGAATTTCAGCGGAATATTCCTTGTCGGCGGTGGAGGGGTCTATGGTCTCGGGCTTCTGTGCCCAAGAGCCCCAGCGCTTATTATTAATCATTTTCTAACCTCTCAAAATCTTTATTTATCGAACTTGGTAAAGGCGGAAAGGCGCTCATTCCACTTTCCTGCGGGGCAATAGGCAAGGCAGCGCTCGCAGAGATAGCGGGGATAATGTTCGATGGAAAGGCCGTTCACGGGCTTTTTGGTGAAGGCCTCGGCAAGCTCGGCGTCATCGGGAGTATTATGCATGATGAGGTCGGGCACGGGAACGCGGCCCTGGAACTCTTTTCTCATGCCGAGGGCTGCAACGGCGCAGGCGCGGCAGTTAATATCGCCCACCATGTCCTTTTTGCCTTCAACGGCCTTCTCGGCGCACTTACCGGAGCAGGGAGAGGGAATGGCATCGGTGGGGCAGACCTTGGCGCAAATGCCGCAGCTTTCGCCGAGACAGATTTTCTCGCGGTCATAGGGCTTATCATAGTCCAGCTCAAGGGTGGTGAGCACGGCGCAGATGGTCTGACGGGGGCCGAATTCGGGAGTGAGGAAGCGGTTGCTCCAGCCAAATTCGCCCAAGCCGGCTGCAAGGGCGGCCTTCCAGATATCAAGAGGCATACCCTGACCGTAGGGGTCGGCAAAATACTTGCCGGGGTAGGCATCGGGCACCATGCTCTGCTGAACATTGAAGGGCAGGGGCATGGCCACAGCTCCGTATTCATCCTCAATATGGCAGCAGATATTGAAGCAATCGTTCACCATAAGGAAGTTGGGAGCGAGATCGTCGCAGAAGGCGGCATAGGAGCTCTGAGCCTGAATTTTTCCATCCTCATGGGCTCTGAAAACTGCCTGAACAGCACCATCGGACATGGCTCTGCCGAAAACAACTATGCTTTTTGCACCGGGGAGAAGGTCGCAGGGACGGTGACCCACAGGCTCTCCATCCAAAGCAGGGGCAGGAGCTATGCCCACCATGTCCATATCCCGGTGAGAGAGTATATAATTTTTAAGCTTTTCGGTTATGTTCATAATCTTTACCTCCCGCTTAAAAAATGCCTGCGGCGCGGTCAACGCGAAGAATCATGAAGCCAAGGGTCTCGGAGGAGAGAACTTCGCCGCTTTCGCCAAGTTCAAGCTCTTCAACTCTGCCCCAGCGCTCTTCGCCCGTCCAGTCGGTTTCGTAGCGCTCATCGCCAAGATCCTTTATCCAGCCGCCGTTATCAAGGCCATAGTAGGCCTTAACGCCGGTCTTTTTAGCGCCGGTGTGGTAATCGCGGGAAGAGGAGCCATCCTTGGTTTTAATAACACGGAAAATATGCTCACCCTTGTATTCTCTCTTGATTTCGGGGTGGAAGCCGCTATGAATGATTATTTTCTTCATTTTTCACTCTTCCTCCTTGCCGAATTTGGAAAGACCCTTGTCACCAAAGCGCTGCTGCCAGTTGCCCACGGGGCAATAGAGCATGCACTTATCGCAGTAATAGTTGGGATGGTGACCGAGAGAATTATGGTTAAAGGGCTTTTTGCCGTAGGCTGCTGCCAAGGTCTCGTCATCGGGATTATTATCCATGATAAGGTCGGGGGTAGTGGCCTTGCCGGAGAACTCATTTCTGAAAGCAAGGGAGGCAACGCAGCAGGCATTATCATTTATGTTGGCAACGGAGCACTCTCTGCCGCATACGCCAACTTCCCTGCCCTTTTCTCCGCAGGGGGGAATGGCGGCCATGGGGCAAACCTTGGCGCAAATGCCGCAGCTTTCGCCCATGCAGAGCTTTTCGCCGGTGTAGGGTGCATCATAGTCAAGCTCTATATTGGTGAGTACCAGACCTATGGTCTGGCGGGGGCCATATTCCTTGGTGAGCAGAAGATTATTCCAGCCCATTTCACCTACGCCTGCTGCCATGGCGGCGCGGGGGCCATTGAGAATATAATGGCGCTGACAGGGGCCTGCAAAGGCGGGAAGAGGGAGATTGGTGGAGCTTACATTCTGCATGGGGCCGGAGGGAATGGGAACAGCCACGCAGCGGAAGTTATCTTCAATGAACTTGACGGCGCGAAACTGCATGAAGAATACGCTCATATTGGGGGTAAGCTCCCTTGCATAGGCGGCGTAGGAGCTGAAAGCATCCTCGTTTCCGTCCTCTTTTGCGCGGAAAGCGGCCTGAATTGCGCCGTCGGGAATGCGGCGGGTGAAGACAACTATGCTCTTGGCGCCGGGGAGAATGTCCGTGGGGCGCTTGCCTTCGGGCTCATCCATGAGAGCGGAGGCAGGGGCTATGCCAACGGCGTCGGCGGAGCAGACATTCAGAAGAAAATCCTTGATTTTTTCGCTAATGCTCATTTTTCCGCCTCCTTATTCGTCTATGAATTTATCGGTGTTAACACCGCTGATGCCGCTTTCACCGTAGCGCTCATACCAGGAGCCGACGGGGCAATAGCTCAGGCAGTTGCCGCATTTCCATGAGGGGCTATGCTGATGGAAGTTCTGTCGGGGATTGCGGTTGAAGTAATCGTTGATGGCGTCCAGCTCGGAGTCCAGAGGGTCGGTTACAGAGCGGGGGATGATGTCCTCGCCGCTTTCGTTGAACTCGGCTCTTGTGCCGTGGCACATGAGGCGGCACTTGGACCAGTTAATCTGGCTATAACCCACTTCCTTGCCGCCGGAGCAGACAAGGCGCTCGCTGCCCTTTTCATAGGGAGGGATGGCGCCGGTGGGGCACATTTTCTCGCAAATGTGGCATTTTTCGGGGTCGCAAAGCTTGGGGCCATTATACATGGGGTCGGGCTCAAGCTCGGCGGTGGTGAGCACAGCGCCGAAGCGGTTGCGGGGGCCGAACTCGGGAGTGAGCATAAGGGAGCTCCAGCCGAATTCGCCGAGACCGGCCGCGTAGGCGCAGTGGCGCATGCTCATCATCTTGGCGCCGTGGGTGGGGCCGGCGGTGTTGGGCATGGCGGCACAGCCCGTAAGTTTCTCAACAAAGCGGGCGATTTTATAGTTGGCAAAGAGAAGCTCATAGTTGGGAGCGCCAACATAGCCATAAGCTCCGTAAATGCCGTGGAGATCATACATGCCGTCCTCAAAGGTACGCATGGATGCATTTATAGCGCCGTCGGGCAGACGGACGCAGAAAGCAATAACACTCTTGCAGCCGGGGAGGAAGTCCGTGGGGTGCAGTCCCTCGGGGGACTCGTTGAAGCGGTCTATGCCGGCAATGCCAACCTTGTCCACTCCGCAGCTGAGAGCGAAAGCCTTAATTTCCTGACTAAGTTTAGAATTCATTTTTCAGTCTCCTAATTCCTGTCCGATTATGGACTTTTGGCTACAGCCCTCTCGCGAGTGCTGTAGCCATAGTTTACTGACCCAAAAAGGGTCTTAAATTGTTACCACTGGCGGTAGCTCTTAAGGCTGCCGGCCTTTTCTCTTTCCTTCTTGGCAAGCTCGGCATACATGCCATACTCATGCTCTTCGCAAACCTGAGTGTAGCTGATGTCGGTATGAGCATTTCTGGGCAGGGGAACATCCTGTTCGCCTGCAAGGATATCCTGAACAGCGCGGATATCAACATCTCTTGCTGTGGTGCCCTTGGCTACTGCAACGGCGGCAGCAACACCGGCGGCCTGACCGGTACCTACGCACTGGGGAATGAGGTTGCACCAGTCGATAGCAACGTTATCGGCGGAGATATGACGGCCGGGAGCGAGAATGTTCTCAACAGTTCTGGGGAGAATGGCTCTGTAGGGGATTTCGATGGGGGCGCAGTCATTGATGAGGCAAATGGTGGAATGCCATGCGATAACGTCGTCATGCTTCTTGGCGAAGGCGAAGTCATCGGTGGTCATCTGATAGTCACCGCCTATGCGGCAGCTGCCTCTGGTGCCCAGCTGGGGAGCGATGTCATAGAGGTAAGCATCGCCGAAAGCGTAGGGGCAGGCTTCCTTGAGGTAAGCCAATGCATCGCGCATGGTTGCGCGGGTGTTAAGCTCGGTGTTGGTGCAGTCCTTGACGAGGGAGCAGTCCATATCACCGTGCCAGTTGTTGATCCAGCAGATATCATCGGAGGGAGTGGGCATGGGAACAGCGCGGAAGCCGCAGACCTTGGCAAAGCCCTCGCGGAAGGCAAGGTTTGCCTCGGGATGAGCCTGACGCCACTCGTTATAGCGGTTCCAGCTGGCTCCGCCAATACGCCATACGAGAGCGGTGTTGGAGCAGCGGGTCTTGCCATCGGCAAGGGTGGAGAAGGGAGCGCCGCTCTGACGGACGATGTCGCCGTCGCCGGTGCAGTCGATTACCTGCTTGGCAAGAACAACCTTGCGGCCTTCCTTGCTTTCGAAGATAACGCCCTTGCATACATTGCCTTCCATGATGGGCTTGGTGCCCCAGCAATGGCACATAACGCGGATGGAGTCGGAATGCTCAAGGAGCATCTTGTCCATTTCAATCTTCAGCTGGTTGGGCTCATAGTAAACGGCGCGGACAAGGCGCTGGGGGCTGCTTTCGCTGACGCAGCCATGGATGCGGGACCATGCGTGGAGCAGAGCGGGGTCATCATCCTTGCCGATTTTGTCCAGAGAGGGGCCCATAATGGCGTTGGGGATGGGAGCGAGACGGGTGAACCACTCCTCCTGCAGGCCGCGGACAAAGCTTTTATCATACCAGGAGAGCTTGGGAACCATAACAACATAGCCGCCGGTAACGTCGCCGCCCATGTAGCCATAGCGCTCCATAATAATAACATTCTTGCATCCTGCTCTGGCTGCAGCAATAGCTGCGCTGTGGCCTGCGCTGCCGCCGCCAACTACCAGAACATCGCATTCATCGTATACAGGTAAAACAGTCTGGGGTTCCAGATAAGTCTTCATAGTGACACCTGACCTTTCTAAATATTCCAAAAACTAAAGCCTTGGAAAGGCATATTTTTCTGTTTACCATTTTAATATAATAATACCGAATTTTGTAGTCTATAAATGATTGCATGGGTGTAAGAAAAACTATGCAAAACTCAAGAGTTTTGCAGCGAGATAGATTTGCTTCGCAAATCTGCGATATATATCTCCGATATGCGGTATAGGCTTCGCCTGCGATATGTTTTCTTCGAAAACACTATTGTAAAAGCCCGAATTCTTGTGAATTCGGGCTTTTTATTTCAATTATCGCAAAGCGATACATAAACATGCCCCTTTGGGGCATATATCGCGTTGCGCAAGCAACATATCGCATTTCCTTCAGGAAATATATCGATTTCCCGAAGGGAAAATATCGCTGAAGCCAGCGGAAAACTTCCACTGCCTTCATATTTGAACTTATTTCCTTCCGTAATATTCTCTTGCAAAGTCGGTGAAGTCGTAAAAGGCCTTTCTATGGCGCATATCGGTGCTCCACATGATGCGAAGATACATTTTCTCCGCCTCTTCAATGGTAACGGTGGCAATTTCGGGGTCATTTTCCATGCTCTGCAAAGGCTGAACGCTGCTGCAAAGATTGCCCTTTATCATCTGCTTGACCGTTGTTACCTGCTTGGTTTCGTGGACAAAATTGGGCTTAAGGCCGCATTTGGCGTAGAGGCGCACAGTTTGGTTATTTCTGCTTTCAAGGCCGCTGAGATTAATAAGGGGCTCATCCTTGATATCCATAACGGAGACGCTTTTCTGCCCTGCCAGGGGATGGCTTTTATGGCAGCAAAACACAAAGCCGGATTCTTCAACGTTTATATACTCCGTGCCTTCCATGCACTCCTCCCGGCTGAGGGAAATGACAAGGTCAAGCTCGGGGTCCAGTTCCTTCTGGTCAAGGTAGGAAACCTCAATATCCTGCATTTTCAGATGTACATGGGGAAAACGAAGGCTGAAATCGCTGAGGAAGGGCATGATGCAGCAGCGGGCGGTGAAGCTGAGACCAACATTCAGCCATTGATCTTTTTCGGCGGCATTAAATTCCTTGATGGTCTCCATCTCGCTTTTAAGCTCGCCCACCAGTTTTTCAATTTTCAGGCACTTATCATAAAAAGCAAGGCCTGCCTCCGTGAGGGCAACGCCGGAGGTTGTTCTGCGGAAAAGCTCAACGCCGAACTCCTGCTCAAGATCCTTCACAGTTCTGGAAACCGCAGGGCGGGATACCAAAAGCTCATCCGCCGCCTTGGAAATACTGCCGTGCTTGCACACAGCCATCATATATTCAAGCTGAAAAAACTTCATGGCTTCCTCCAAATACCCCAAATGGGAATGTTGTCGAAAATATGATAATACATTTTTGTTACGGCGTCAATTTTAATTACACCCCCCGAGGCTAAAATTTTCATCTGAAAATTTTAGCCAATGAAATTTTCCCTTCGGGAAAGTGAAATATTTCTTTCAGAAATATGAAATATTGCTTTGCAATGTGAAATATGACCTGCGGTCATATTGTTGTATCACTTCGTGATATATTGAATTGGCAGGATGCCGCCCCCTACAATGGCACAGACTAAAAATACAGTCATTGCGAGGAGCCGCAGGCGACGTGGCAATCCGTACCCCCTTTTCGGACGCTCAGGTGCGCGCCCATACGATATTCAATATATCGGCTATAACGTTACCACAGCTTCTTCACTATTCATTCATTGTCGCCTCACTTCCCCCTCTCAGTCAGCCTTTCGGCTGACAGCTCTCCCCCAGAGGGGCGAGCCAAGTCCTCGCAATGACAAGCTGAAGGTAAGTTGGTGCGTTTATAGGCTAAAAACTATGCTGCCATCTTACGAGATAGAGTAGCGGGGGCGTGTGCAGGGGGCAAAGGGCCCCCTGCACGTTAAAATCAA
>JAFYUG010000105.1 GCA_017558545.1 Oscillospiraceae bacterium
GCTTGCAAAACATCTGAATATAAGCATAATCACCGTTGAAGGGGCTTATGGCCAGCTTATGGCCGAGGGATATATCTATTCCGTGCCAAAAAGCGGCTATTATGTGTCTCCCATAAGCGGAGCCGCCGCTCCCCCTTCTCAGAGGGAGGAAAGAGAGAGCCCCACCGCCCCAGCCCCCGTTTTGGCGGATTTCACCGGCGGCCACAGCGAAAAAAGCGCCTTCCCCTTCCCCGTTTGGGCAAGATTGATGAGGGAAACAATGTCAGATAGTCCCGAAAAGCTTATGGTCAGATCTCCTTCCGCAGGCGTCATGGAGCTGAGAGAGGCCATAGCGGAGCATCTTTTCTCCTTCCGCGGCATGACGGTTAGCCCCCGACAGATTATTGTTGGCGCGGGAACGGAATATCTCTACGGCCTCATCATTCAGCTTTTGGGCAGAGATTGCCGCTACGCCGTTGAAGATCCCGGTTACAGGAAAATAAGCCGCATATATGAGGCCAACAAAGTGGACTGCGTGCATATTCCCATGGACGATAAGGGCATAGATCCCCATGCTCTCGGCCAAAGCGGCGCCGATGTGCTGCACATCTCTCCCTCCCACCATTTCCCCAGCGGCATAGTCACCCCGGTAAGCCGCAGATATGAGCTTTTGTCATGGGCTTGCTCCTCTCCGCGCAGATATATAATTGAGGACGACTATGACAGCGAGTTCCGCCTCATGGGCAAGCCTATCCCTCCTCTGAGAAGTATAGACGTGATGGGCAAGGTTATTTATATGAACACCTTTTCCAAATCCCTCAGCTCCACCATACGCATAAGCTACATGGTGCTGCCTCAGGAGCTTATGGATGAATATGAGCGCTCTCTCAGCTTTTATTCCTGCACGGTCAGCAACTTCGACCAATATACTTTGGCTGCCTTCATACGCAGCGGCCAGCTTGAGAAGCATATAAGCCGAATGCGCAGCCTTTACCGTGCTCGCAGGGACATTCTTATCAAGGCCATAAGAGAGCAAAAGCACTTCCCCTCTGTGACCATAATGGAGGAGGACGCAGGTTTGCACTTCCTTTTAAGGCTTGATACTCCCCTTTCAGACGGAGAGATAACCAGCCGCTGCGCCGAGAAAGGAATAAGGGTAAGCTGTCTTGGAGAATATTACCGCCACAACACGGGGGACAGCAAAACGCTGCTCATTAACTACTCCGGTCTTGAGGATGAGAGCATTTCCGAAAATGTAGGTTTGCTTTTTGAATGCATTTTCTCTTGATAAATTAACCACAAAGTATTAAAATCTTTTTTGCACTTTATGAATTGAGGAAAAATCTATGGAATCTATTATCAAAATACTGGCTGCGGAGCTGAATGCTCCCGAGAAATACATTGAGAATGTTATTTCTCTTATTGACGAGGGCAACACCATTCCCTTCATTGCCCGCTACCGCAAGGAGATGCACGGCGGCATGGACGACACCGCCCTTCGCACCCTTGAGGACAGACTGAGCTATCTCCGCAACCTTGAAAAGCGCCGCGAAGAGGTTAAAAGCTCCATCGCCGCTCAGGAAAAGCTCACCGACGAGCTCTCTGCCGCCATTGACGCCGCCACCACCCTTGCAGAGGTGGAGGATATTTACCGCCCCTTCAAGCCCAAGCGCCGCACCCGCGCAACCATGGCCAAGGAAAAGGGTCTTGAGCCCCTTGCCATGCTGCTTTTGGAGCAGAGCCGCGATTGCCCTGCCCCCACAGAAGTCGCCATTGATTATGTCAACCCCGACCTGGGCGTTGAGACTGTGGAGGATGCGCTGGCCGGTGCCTCCGACATCATTGCCGAAATCGTGTCCGACTCCCCCGAGTCCCGCAAGCATCTTCGCGAGAGCCTTATGCGTCAGGCTCAGCTGAGAGTTACCGCCGCCAAGGAAGAGGACAGCGTTTATAGACTCTATTATGACTTCTCCCATAAATTATGTAAACTTCAGGGCCATCAGATTTTGGCCGTTAACAGAGGCGAGAAGGAGGAATTTTTGAAGGCCGCCGTTGAGGTGGAAACTTCTGCCGTTCTCCCCGGTCTTGTCCGTCTTTTTGTTATCCCAGGCAGACCTTCTTCCGACTTTGTCCGTGCCGCCGTTGAGGATAGCTTCTCCCGTCTGCTCTTCCCCGCCGTTGAACGCGAAATTCGCTCCTCCCTTACCGACGAGGCCTGCGAGGGCGCTA
>JAFYUG010000106.1 GCA_017558545.1 Oscillospiraceae bacterium
AACGGCGAATATTGGGGACTTTACTCCTTCCGCGAGCACCACTCCCCCGAGCACTACGCCAGCTACATTGATGTGCCTGCGGACACCGTCCACTCCGTGCGTTTTTGCGTGGATGAGGACAACAGCCTCCACGACCTCTATAAAAAGGCGGATTTCTACGGCCTTCGCTCTGCCGAGGACTTCGAATACGCCAGCTCCGTTTTGGATATGAGCAGCTATATTGACTGGGTCATCTTCGAGGCCTATGTGGGCAACGTGGATATCCACGGCAATATGCGCTATTATTACTCCACCGCAGATAATCTTTGGCGATGCGGCCTTGTGGACGTGGATTTGGGTATGTTCAGCCGCGCCGCCTTCGACGAAACCGCCGATTCCTTCAGCCACGGCGTTTTGGTAAGCGCACTTTTGAAAAATAAGCAGTTCCAGTACATGATGGCCGAGCGCCTTGCGGAGCTTTTGGCAGGGCCTATGTCCGACGAGGCCATGATAGCCAACATAGACTATATTGCCGACATCATCCGTTCCGAAACAGTGAACGAAGGCAATCGCTGGGGCTGTCCTCCCTCCACTTGGGAGATACTGGTTGACCAGATGCGCTCTTACTGCCGAGGCCGAGCCGAAAAGATGGTCAGCTCCTTCTGCTCCGAAACATGGTTTTCCGCCGAGGAGAAGGAAGAATATTTCGGCGAGCTTATCCGCTCTTGGGAAGGAGGCTAATGGCTATGGAAAAACACTATCGCCACGAGTATAAATACCTTATCTCCGCCGCCTCCGCCCAGCTTCTGAGATTGCGCCTGCCCCATATTATGAAGCGGGACAGCCACGCAGGAGCCGGCGGACAATACACCATCCGCAGCCTTTACTTCGACTCCCCCCACTACGAGGCCTTCCACGACAAGGTTACCGGCATAGACCCCCGCACCAAATACCGCATCCGCTGCTATGACTATGACCGCTCCCTTTTCCGCTTGGAAAAGAAGGAGAAAAAGGGCGCTCTCACCCGAAAAACCGGCCAAACCCTCACAGCCGCCGATGTGGAGCATCTCCAGCGCCGCCCCACGGAGCGCTGCCCCGATACTCAGGGCGGACTTGTGGAGGAGCTGCGCCTTGCCTGCCTTTCCCAAGGCCTGAGACCCAAGGTGCTGGTGGACTATGACCGCACTCCCTTTATCTGCGCCGCAGGCAATACCCGCATAACTTTGGACGAAAATTTGAGAACCGCCCCCTATTTCAACACCATGGAGGGCCCCACCAAGGCCATGAGCCCCGTTTTGGAGGCTGAGCAGGTTATTTTGGAGCTTAAGTTCGATGATTTCCTCCCGGGCTACTTAGCCGATGCTATTGCCGATATTCCCAAAATCCCCATGGCCATTTCCAAGTTCGCCATGTGCCTGAATCTGACTTAAGAAAGGAACTATTTCACATGATTAGTTTTTCCGATATACTCAAGGGTAAGTTTTTGGAGGAGTTTTCCGCCATTTCCATTGGCGAAATGCTCCTTGCCATCGCCCTCTCTCTGGTGCTGAGCCTTGTTATCGTCCTCGTTTACAAGATTACCTATTCCGGAGTTAACTTCTCCTTCTCCTTCGCAGGCTGCATCGTGCTTATCAGCATGGTCACCGCCACCATTATTCTTGTTATCACCTCCAACATCGTCCTCTCTTTGGGTATGGTTGGTGCGCTGAGTATTGTCCGCTTCCGCACCGCCGTTAAGGAGGCATCGGATACCGCCTTCCTCTTCTGGGCCATCGCCACCGGCATAGTCTGCGGCGCAGGCTACACCACCATTGCTGTGCTGGCCACCATTATGATCGGTCTGCTCTTTGTGGCTGTTCACAGATTCAGCAAAACTGTCCGCAGCGGCTGCTTCATGGTTGTTGCCCGCTATGAATGCGGCAGCGAGGCCGAATCCAAGCTTTTGGCTTTGCCCGGTGCCAAGATGAAGAACAAGACCCTCTCCGGCGGCTTCACCGAGATAGTTGTTGAGGCCCGTTTGGGCGACGAGGAAATGGCCATGCTGGATGCTCTCGGCGCCGGCAACGAGGTTTCCGAAATTAACATCATGCGCTCCCTCAGCGGCAGCGTCCTTTGATGACGGAATTTTGAATATAGAAAAAGCCATGACCTGCGGATTAATGCAGGTCATGGCTTTTTTTACTCGCTATAAAAGCAATCCTTTTGCCAAAGGGCGGGGTTTGCAGATATGTATTCACTTATCATATTATAGTCCCTCTGGTTTCGGACTATATGGTCGTTAAAACCTCGCTGCCAAATTTTCTCGTCACCAAAAGTGCTTCGAATATGTTTGGATGCATTCATTCTGATGTATCCCACCGCCTTGGAAATAGCAGATCTGCGTAGGGGCGATTCACGAATCGCCCGCTCGGGTTCATATATTTCCACGGTCAGCATAAGGTGAACATGGTTTGGCATTATGACATAATTATCGACCTTAACTCCAAGTCGGTCGGGGAGCTGCTCAATTGCTTCTTCGACCATCCGACCCCGTTCCGTCAGTTCGATAGCGGGCGATTCGTGAATCGCCCCTACGATGACATTTGATAAAGTTTTTTGGCGATTATGGGTGCAGAAAGTTATAAAATATGCTCCATTTCTGCTATAATCATAATTTTTCAACCGCAGAGGCTTTCTTGTGGGCAGCTCGGTAGTCATTTCTCAATTTCCCTTTACGTTCTTGCGGGCGAGGGGAGTTTTATTTCCCTTTTCGTCCACGATGAAGGTGTTTTCCAGCAGGGAGATTGCGCCGGCACGCCACTCGGCAATATATTCCTTACGGAGAGAAGCCTGTTCGCTGAGCTCTTCGGGAGTGAGCTCACGCTCTTTCTTAAGACGGGCAAGTTCATTAATTCTGTCAAGTTTCTTCTGAAGCATATTATCAATCCTCTATTGTATTAAGTTCATCCAAATTCTTTTCAAAGGCGTCTATGAAGTGGTCAAGGAAGTATCTGACCTCGGGGAGGGGGTTAGATTCCAGGGCGGCGCGGATGCTCACTTCGGCAGATGCAAACTCGCGGTTTCCCGCCTTGCGCTCTTCAACGCACTTAATATAGGCGCTTATCTTGTCGGCGGCCTTCACAAGCTCATATTCCCTGCTGTCCTCAGCGGCGGAGAAGAGATCCTTATAGGCAGGGCGAAGCTCACTTGGCAGAGTTGCCAAGAGCTTGGAGCAGGCCAGAGCCTCAACCTCGTCATAGGCGGACTTGATTTTGCGGCTATGATACTTGATGGGGGTGGGCAGGTCGCCTGTTAAAATCTCTCCCGCATCGTGGAAAAGGGCGATGGCGGCCTGACGCTCGGGGGAGCAGTCCACGCCGAAAACATCCCGGCGGATAAGGCCGAGGGCATGGGCGATAACCGCAACCATGTGGCTATGCTCCTGAATATTTTCCCGCTCGCTATTTCGCATCAGCGACCAGCGGACTATGTATTTCATGCGCCCGATAAGGGCAAAAAAGTCAAATTTCATACTGTTTCTCTCTCCTATTTAACAAGGCGCTTGGTTTTCCATCGGCCACTGAAATAATAAATTATATCGAAGAGCAGCGCGCCGCTCCAACCGAACACAACATTCTCCCAGCAGGCGGCATAGCCTGCGCCGAAGGCATAAACCATGATATAGGCGGCGGAAGTTCTGACCACAAGGGCAATGAAGGAGGCGGTGGTGGAGGCCATGGGGTCTCCGCATCCCTGAAACATTCCGCTGAAGGGGATATAGAGGGCGAAGAGGGGGTAGCAAAGGCAGATATAGCGGAGATATTCCACCGTCTGATTTACTTCCTCGCCGCTTACGCCGAAGAGCTTGGCAAGGGGGGCTGCGAAAATATAGATGGGCACGCAGACCAGCACAACCAGCACCAAGTCCATGGCGAGGGCGCTGAATATGCCTCTCTTGACGCGGTCATATCGTCCTGCGCCGGTATTCTGTCCTGCAAAGGCGCTCATGGCCTGATTTATGCCCATGATGGGGATGGAGGCATAGTGGTCATAGCGGGAGCCAACGGTGAAGGCGGCCATGGTTACGGCGCCGAAGGAGTTGACAAGGCGCTGGAGGAAGATATGGCCGAAGCTGATGACCAGATGCTGAATGGTGGTGGGGATAGCCATCCTGAGGCAGACGGAGAACTTGGCCTTATCAAAGACCAGCTCAAAGCGCTTGAAGCGGAACTCGGGGTATTTTTTGAACATATAGCGCAGGCTGACGGCCATGCAGGCGGCCTGAGCAATGATGGTTGCCAAGGCTGCACCGGCAACGCCCCAAGGCAGAACCGCAACAAAGAGCAGGTCCAGCACCACGTTTATCAGCGTTGCCACCATGAGAAAATAGAGCGCGGCGCGGCTATCGCCCACGGCGCGGAGTATGGCGGAAACGGCGTTATAGATAAACTGGAAGATGAGGCCTATGGAGTAGATGGCTATATAGGTGGTGCAGTAGCCCAAAAGCTCCTCGCCCTCGATTTTGAGGATGTAACGGGAGGCGGCGCGGGCTGTGAGAGTGCAGGCCACAGTGAAAAATACGCCCAAGACTATGAGCATTATAAGTATGGTGGAGGCGGTGCGGCGCATTTCCTTGTGCTGTCCCGCTCCGAAAAGCTGGCTTATAACAACGCTGCTGCCGTTGGCCACGCCCATGGCCAAAAACACGAAGAGGGTGGTGTAGCTCATGCAGCTGCCAAGGGCGGCCAGCGCCGTGGAGCTGACGAAGTTGCCCACGATTATGCCGTCCACCGTGGAATATAGCTGCTGGAGCAAGCTGCCCAGCATTATGGGCAGGGAGAAGGCCAGTATGGCTCTCCACTCAGGCCCTTTGGTTAAATCATTCTTTCTCATTTGTCGTCCTTAAATAAATCGCGAAGCGATACCGAAATTAGCGAAGCGGCATCATACCGCATTAGCGGTATATCATTTCTCATTTATCATTGCATTGCCTTTTGGCAATGCTTTTTACCACTTGTTCTTAACCTTCTCGGCGAAGCCGAAGAAGTCCTTGAGGATTATCTCTTTGCCATCATCAAGTATGGCCTTGCCGCTGAAGCGGCCAAAGACCTGATGCTGGATGGACTCGATTACCACAACGCTGGTGCCGCTATATCTATCCAAAACGGGCTGGAAGTCCATTTCAAAGCGGCCATCATCGCTTGTAAATGTCCATGGGCTCATATAATCCTCGCTGCCATCCTCCTTTTCGGGAATGTTGAAGCTTACATTGCTGAGCTTATGAGCCTTGCCGTCATAGAAAAGCACATTTTCCGTGGCGGCGGAGGTATCTCCGAAGCCATAGCCAATGTTGAAGCCAAAGGGAACGCCCTCAACTTCGCCGCTGGCAGAGCCCCAGTACCAAGTGTTCTGATAAGTCCAGACACCGCGACCCCAGTCCAGAACCGCAAAGGAATCGGCGGGGTCGAAGGTATAGCACTTGCTGTCAAAGCCATAGTAAACCGTACCCTTGGCGCGCATGCAGTTTATCTTCTGGTTATAGTAGAAGTGGGCTTCCTTCTCAAAGGGAGTGGCGATAACCATGCTCTCCTCCGGCTCGTCCGTAAGCTCGATTTTGGCGGTGAGGCTGCCCTCGGGGCCAAACTTCTTCATCTGGGCAATAAGCACTCTCTTGCCGTCGATATGCTTGAAGTGGATGGAATAATCCTTGCCCACTATGCTGACATCGCCCTTCTCGCTGGTGGAGGGGAAGCCGGTGCGGCCCAGAGTGAGCACGCGCATGGGACTTGTGGTGATTTCCCAGCCCTCTTCGAAGTTGAGAAGGGAGATGGAGTCCAGACCCATGTAGCTATTATCGGCAATGGTGAGGGCGAGGCCTATTTTGCCGTTGGTGACGAGGTAATAATCCCACTCCTTGATGCGCAGGGGATTAGCCTTAATATCCTTGCGGCGGTAAGCGGGGAGCAGCTTTCTTGCCCAGCCGGGCTCGGCTATATTGCCCTTTTCATCCAGAAGGGGAATTCGTTTGGTAATTTCATGCTGCATGGTGAGTCCTCCCGAAATAAAAATCAATAAATTCCGCTCAGAGCTTCCCCTGGGGGAAGCTCAGCCTGTCAAAAAACAATGCTACCATCTTATGAGATAGAGTAGCGGGGGCGTGTGTAGGGGGCAAAGGGCCCCCTGCACGTTAAAATCACTGCATTTTTGAGCGAAAATCGCTCAAAAATGCTATTTTCAGGGAGCCAAAAAAGTGGCTGCGC
>JAFYUG010000013.1 GCA_017558545.1 Oscillospiraceae bacterium
ATCTTTGTAGCGATCGCATTGAGTTTTTCCATAATGGAAAGATCATCTTCATAGCTGAATGTAAATTCGTTCGGCTCTTCACAGAGTCTTACAACTTCCTCTGCAAGCGCTTTTCCGCCTTCGCCGCCCTTTGCCCAAACTTCGGAAAGAGCAACGTTAACACCGAGTTCGCGGCACTTATCTTCAACAAGCTTAAGCTCAGCTTCGGTATCGGTGGGGAAAGCGTTGATAGCAACAACGCAGGGGAGTCCAAAGACATTCTTAATGTTGTCAACGTGCTGCAGGAGGTTGGGAAGACCCTTTTCCAGAGCCTCGAGGTTTTCAGCATTAAGTTCTGCCTTGGGAACGCCGCCATGATTCTTAAGTGCGCGAACAGTTGCAACGATAACAACAGCGGAGGGCTGGAGTCCTGCAAGGCGGCACTTAATATCAAGGAACTTTTCAGCGCCGAGGTCAGCACCAAAACCGGCTTCAGTTACGGCATAGTCAGCCAGCTTAAGAGCCATCTTGGTGGCCATTACGCTGTTGCAGCCATGGGCAATATTAGCGAAGGGACCGCCGTGGATGAAAGCGGGAGTGCCTTCAAGGGTCTGAACAAGGTTGGGCTTAAGAGCATCCTTGAGCAGAGCTGCCATAGCGCCTTCTGCCTTCAAATCGTGAGCGGTAACGGGCTTGCCATCAAAGGTATAGGCAACAACCATGCGGCCAAGACGAGCCTTCAGGTCGGGAATATCTGCGGCAAGGCAAAGAACAGCCATGATTTCGGAAGCAACGGTAATGTCAAATCCGTCCTCACGGGGAACACCCTGCATACGTCCGCCAAGACCGTTAACAATGTTACGCAGCTGGCGGTCATTCATATCTACACAGCGCTTCCAGGTGATTTTCTTGACATCAATACCAAGAGAATTGCCCTGCTGGATATGATTATCAAGCATTGCAGCCAGAAGGTTGTTTGCAGCGCCGATGGCATGGAAGTCGCCGGTAAAGTGGAGGTTAATATCCTCCATGGGAACAACCTGAGCCCAACCGCCGCCGGCTGCGCCGCCCTTAACACCAAAAACAGGTCCGAGAGAAGGTTCACGAAGGGCAACAAGAGTGTTCTTGCCGATCTTTCTCATAGCATCAGCAAGACCAACAGTGGTAGTGGTCTTTCCTTCGCCTGCGGGAGTGGGGTTAATGGCGGTAACAAGAATGAGTTTGCTGTTGGGGCGATCGCATTCATTGAGGAGGGCATAATCGACTTTTGCCTTATAGCGGCCATAAAGTTCAAGATATTTTTCATCTACACCTGCGGTAACTGCGATTTCAGAAATATGCTTCATCTCGCAGGACTGGGCGATTTCGATATCTGTTTTCAAATTATATCCTCCTTATTTATTGAAATATTTTACTGCGTTGCGGAAAAGACCGATTTCATATTCACCGGGAACATTCTTATAAATGCCCTTAACATATCTTTCACTATGACCCATCTTACCGAGAACTCGGCCATCGGGAGAAGTGATACCTTCAATAGCATATACGGAGCCATTGGGGTTGAATTCTCCATCAAAGGTGGGATTGCCATCCAGATCAACGTACTGGGTTGCAATCTGACCCTTGGCAGCAAGTTCCTTAACAAGTTCCTCAGAAGCGAGGAAGCGGCCTTCGCCGTGGGAAATTGGAACAGTGTAGATTTCACCGGGCTTGGTATCAGCAAGCCAGGGAGACATATTGGAGCATACGCAAGTGCGAACAATCTTGGACTGGTGACGACCGATTACATTGTAGCTGAGGGTGGGGCAGTTCTCATCAGTGTCAATAATCTTGCCGAAAGGTACAAGACCAAGCTTGATGAGAGCCTGGAAACCGTTGCAGATACCAAGCATAAGGCCATCGCGCTTATCAAGAAGTTCAGCAACCTGCTCCTTAATAGCGGGATTGCGGAAGAAAGCAGTGATGAACTTAGCGCTTCCGTCGGGCTCGTCGCCGCCGGAGAATCCGCCGGGGATGAAAATCATCTGGCTTTCAGCAATCTTGGCTGCGATATCTTCAATGCTGCGTGCAACATCATCAGCGGTGAGGTTGCGAATAACAGCAATTTCAGCCTCTGCGCCTGCGGCCATAACAGCTCTTGCAGAGTCATATTCGCAGTTGGTGCCGGGGAATACGGGAATAAGAACCTTGGGCTTTGCGGTCTTGATAATGGGAGATACGCGGCTTTCAGCCTCGAAGGAGAACTTTTCGAGCTTTCCTTCAGCAGGAGCGGTGGTGGGATATACGCCGGAGAGAACGCCTTCGTTGAGAGCAAGAAGCTCAGCGATTTCTGCGGTATCACCATCGAGGTCGATTACAGCCTCGTCGGTGGTTTCACCAATCTTAACAAAGCCAAGGATATCAACTTCTTCGGTGAGCTCGGCAACGATAAATCCGTAGAAGCTATAATGCCAAAGTGCGCCGATTGCGCCATTGGACTTAAAGCCAATGCGGTTACCAAAGCTCATCTTCATAACTGCTTCGCCAATACCGTTTTCAACTGCCCATGCAGATGCTACTTTGCCTTCTTTATTGAGCATATCGAGGATATCCCATGCGCCCTTGATGCCGTTTGCGGTCTGATCGGGGCTGGCAACGAGATAAACGGGATGGCCGCTCTTCTTGAATTCGGTGGAAATTACATTGTCGGCCTTAATGGGAGCAATTGCAAAGGAAATAAGAGTGGGGGGAACATCCTTATCAAGGAAGGAGCCGGACATGGAGTCCTTGCCGCCTATAGCACCGGCGTTGAGCTCCAGCTGAGCATCAAGAGCGCCGAGAAGAGCAGCAAAGGGCTTGCCCCAACGAGCAGGCTCGTTGCGAAGCTTTTCGAAGAATTCCTGATAAGAGAAGTATGCATCCTTATAATCAGCGCCGGCAGCAACAAGTTTAGCCATGGAGGTATAAACTGCGCTGTAAGCACCAAGATAGGGGTCAGCAGAAAGCTGGTCGGGATCGCAGCCCCAAGCCATTACGCTGGCCTGATCAGTGGACTGACCGGGAAGAACAGGGAAGAGGGCAGCCATAGCCTGAGCGGGAGAAGTCTGAGTCTTACCACCATAGGGCATAAGCAGACTGCCGGCGCCGATGGAACCGTCAAAACGTTCTACAAGGCCTCTGCGGCTGGCGCACTTAAGGCTGGATGCCATCTCGCGGAGAGAGTTGAAGAGGGGAGCATCGAATACAGCGCGGTCGCACTCGCCAATTTCAACGCTGGTGTGCTTGGTTGCACCGTTGGTGTCAAGGAATGCGCGGCTGAGGTCAGCAATAGTCTGACCCTTCCAGCTCATAACCATGCGTTCTTCTTCGGTTACAACTGCAACGCGGTAAGCTTCAAGGTTTTCGCTCTGAGCGAAAGCGATAAACTTATCTGCATCCTGAGCTTCAACAACAACAGCCATACGTTCCTGAGACTCGGAAATAGCAAGCTCAGTGCCGTCAAGACCGTCATATTTCTTGCGAACTGCATCAAGGTCAATACGAAGACCGGCAGCAAGCTCGCCTATAGCAACGGATACGCCGCCTGCGCCGAAGTCGTTGCAGCGCTTGATAAGACGGGTAACTTCGCTGTTGCGGAAAAGGCGCTGAATCTTGCGCTCTTCGGGAGCATTACCTTTCTGAACCTCGGAAGCCATGGTTTCAAGGCTCTTAAGGTTGTGGCTCTTGGAAGAACCGGTTGCGCCGCCGATACCGTCACGGCCGGTGCGACCGCCGAGAAGAATGATAACATCACCGGGGGCGGGACGCTCGCGGCGAACATTATATGCGGGAGCGGCTGCAACAACAGCACCGCACTCAAGGCGCTTTGCGATGAAGCCTTCGTGGTAAATTTCAGCAACATGACCGGTTGCAAGGCCTATCTGGTTACCGTAGGAAGAATAACCGGCTGCTGCGGTCTGAGCAAGCTTACGCTGGGGCAGCTTGCCTGAGAGGGTTTTA
>JAFYUG010000107.1 GCA_017558545.1 Oscillospiraceae bacterium
CATCCCACTCAGCAGCGGTCTTCTTCTCGAAGCCTTCGGTGAGGATGTCAACGAACTCGGGATGGAGCTTGTTCTTGGTGATGTTGTCCATGGTGTAGCGGGGATCGCCAACCAGGTCAGCACGGCCGATGAGGGGCATGAAGCGGGGGTAGAACATATCGAAGGGAGGCATGGAAATCTGCATGAAGCGGCCATCAGCGCAGCGATAAGCGCAGTTGAAGGGGTTATCGGCAGTGCGGCGGGAGATGGGGTACTTCTGGCCATACTCGGTGTACTGAGCGGCCTGGAGCATGATAGCCTGATCCCAGATAGAGGTGTGGAGCAGGTTGATGCATACGCGCTCGCCAACGCCGGTGCGCTGAGCATTGAAGAGAGCGGCCATGATACCGGCGGAGAGGAGGAGACCTGCGATATGGTCGCCCATGCCGGGGATCAGGTTGCCGGGCCACTCGTCCTTCTGACGGAGGGAGTCCATGATACCGCCGCGAGCCCAGAATGCGGTGAAGTCATAGCCGGGCAGATCCTTGTCGGGACCCTTGTCGCCGTAACCGGTGAGGGTACCGTAAACCATCTTGGGGAACTTCTCGTGGAGCTCTTCATAGGTCAGGCCGGCCTTTGCAAGAGCCTGGGGACGCCAGTTGGTGAGGAAGATGTCAGCATCTTCAAGGAGCTTGAAGAGGATTTCTTTACCGGTTTCGGTCTTGAGGTTGAGAACGATGCCGCGCTTGTTGGCATTTTCCAGATCGAAGGTGGTGTTTTCATAGGGGCTGCCGCTGCGGCCTTCGCTAACGCCGTTCCAACGAACTGCGTCACCGCCCTTGGCCTCGACCTTGATAACGTCGGCGCCGTGGTCAGCGAAGAATCTTGCGCAAGCGGGAACTGCGATGAAGGTGCTGAGTTCAACTACCTTGAGTCCGGCAAGTGTCTTGTTCATGTTTTTTCCTCCAAAAATATATTTTTTATCTTTCGAAAACGTAGAAAAACGTAGACGTACTCTATTTAATTATAATAATTTATTCGGCTTTGTCAACGCAGTATGTGGATTTTATGCTCAGTTTGTGATATGATTTCTTTATTACATTATTTGTTAACGCAAGGAAGTGCTTCAAATGACAATATCCGAAAAAAGTCTGGCCATGCATTATGAAAAGCGCGGCAAGATAGAAGTTTGCCCCACTGTAAGCGTTGCCAATGCCGACGACCTCTCCCTGGCCTATACCCCCGGCGTTGCATCTGCCTGCCTTGAAATTGAAAAGGATGTAAATAAGTCCTATGAGCTCACCCGCCGCTGGAACACCTGCCTTGTGCTCACCGACGGCAGCGCCGTGCTGGGTCTTGGGGACATTGGCCCCGAGGCCGGCATGCCCGTTATGGAGGGCAAATGCGTCCTCTTCAAGGCCTTTGGCGGAGTTGACGCCTTCCCTCTTTGCGTTAAAACTCAGGATGTGGACGAAATTGTCCGCACCGTTTATCTTATCTCCGGCTCCTTCGGCGGCGTTAATCTGGAGGATATTTCCGCTCCCCGCTGCTTTGAAATTGAGCGCAGACTGAAGCAGTGCTGCGACATTCCCATTTTCCACGATGACCAGCACGGCACCGCCATTATCACACTTGCAGGCCTCACCAACGCCTTGAAGCTTGTGGGCAAAAAGAGGGAGGATGTCCGCGTTGTTATCAACGGCGCCGGAGCCGCCGCCATCAGCATTTGCCGCCTGCTCCTTAGCGCAGGCTTTGCCCACGTCAGCCTTTGCGACCGCCGCGGAGCTATCTATACAGGCAGAGAAGAAGGCATGAACGAGGCCAAGGAGGATATTGCAAAGCTCACGAACCTGGGTTGCGTCAAGGGCGGTTTAGCCGAGCTTGTAAAGAACGCCGATGTTTTCATAGGCGTTTCCGCCCCCGGAGTGCTCACCGCGGACATGGTTAAGACCATGGCCAAGGACGCCGTTATCTTCGCCTGCGCCAACCCCACCCCCGAAATTTTCCCCGAGGAGGCTCTTGCCGCCGGCGCCGCCGTTATGGCAACGGGACGCAGCGACTATCCCAACCAGATTAATAATGTTCTGGCCTTCCCCGGAGTTTTCCGCGGAGCTTTTGATGTTCGCGCATCCGACATAAACGAGGAAATGAAGATAGCCGCCGCCAAGGCTCTCAGCGCCCTTATTGAGGACGGGGAGCTTCGCGCCGACTATATCATCCCAAAGGCCTTTGACCCCAGAGTTGCCCCCGCCGTTGCCAAGGCCGTGGCCGAGGCCGCCCGCGAAACGGGAGTTGCAAGAATATGAGAAGCATAAAAGCCGAGCTTATCAGAGATACCGTTGCCCAGCTTTGCATTAAGGCCAATGCCGCCCTGCCCGGGGATGTGGAAAAAGCCCTTAATGCCGCCGCGGAGAAGGAGAGCTGGCCTTCCGCCAAGGCCTCCCTTGGTCTTTTGCAGGAAAATCTCCGTTGCGCCGAAAAATGCTCCCTGCCCATTTGTCAGGATACGGGCCTTGCCTGCGTTTTTATAGAGCTGGGTCAGGATGTGCATATTGAAGGCTCTCTCCACGAGGCCGTCAACGAGGGCGTTAAAATTGGCTACGGGGAAGGCTATCTTCGCAAAAGCGCCGTTGACCCCCTCCGCCGCATAAATACCGGGGATAACACCCCCGCCCTGCTCACCACCGAGCTTTGCCAAGGGGAAACTTGCCGCATAACCGTGCTGCCCAAGGGCTTCGGCAGCGAGAACATGAGCCGCATCGCCATGCTCAAGCCTGCCGAGGGCGTGGAGGGCGTTAAAAAGTTCGTCCTTGAAACTGTGGCCATGGTAGGCAGCAACCCCTGCCCTCCCATAGTGCTGGGCGTGGGCATAGGGGGCACTTTCGACAAGGCCGCCGCCCTTGCCAAGAAGGCGCTGCTGCGCCCCATTGGGGAGCATAACAGCGATGAGCTTTATGCGGCTTTGGAAAAAGAGCTTTTGGAAAAGGTGAATGCTCTGGGCATAGGCCCTCAGGGCTTCGGCGGAGAGACCACCGCGCTGGGTCTTGCCATTGAGCATTATCCCACCCATGTGGCGGGTCTGCCCGTGGCCGTGAATATAAGCTGCCACGCCACAAGGCGCTCCAGCGCCGAGATATAAGGGGGAGATTTTCATGATATACAAGCTCACCACCCCCGTTTCCGCCGCCGACCTTGCTCCGTTGCGGGCAGGAGACAGCGTTTTGCTCTCCGGAAAGATTTATACCTCCCGTGATGCCGGCCACAAGCGCCTTAAGGAGCTTTTGGATAAGGGTTTGGATAGTCCCTATACTCTTGAGGGCAGCGCCGTTTACTATGTTGGCCCCACTCCGGAGCGCCCCGGCTCTATTATAGGCTCAGCCGGCCCTACCACCTCCGGCCGCATGGACTCCTTCGCCCCCCGACTTTTGGATTTGGGGCAGAAGATTATGATAGGCAAAGGCTCCCGCTCCGATGCCGTGAAAGATGCCATAGTGCGAAACGGC
>JAFYUG010000108.1 GCA_017558545.1 Oscillospiraceae bacterium
AGCAGGAGCCCGACGCAGGTCTGGGCAACGGCGGCCTTGGCCGTCTTGCAGCCTGCTTCATGGACGCAGCTGTAACCACCGGCGTTCCCCTCACCGGCTATGGCCTTCGCTATAAGTTCGGTCTTTTCAAGCAGAGCTGGGATCAGTACGGCGATCAGAAGCAGAGCGCCGACGATTGGTCCAAGTATGGCGACCCCTGGTCTTACCGCCGCTATAAGCACACTGTAAAAATCGACTTCCCCGATCATAGCATCCTTGCCGTTCCCTATGACGTTCCCGTTATAGGCTTCAAGAACAACAATATCGGCACTCTCCGCCTCTGGCAGTGCGAGGCCGAGGAAGAACTGGACTTCGATGCCTTCAACGCTCAGGAATATGAGCGCGCACTTGCCGCCAAGAACAAGGCCGAGGACATCACCCGCGTTCTCTATCCCAACGACTCCAACCGCGAAGGCAAGCGCCTGCGCATCAAGCAGCAGTATGTGCTCTCCAGCGCATCTGTTCAGGATATTCTCCGCGCTTTCCGCGAGTATCACGGCACCGACTATAACCAGCTGCCCGAGTTCGTCAGCATCCAGCTCAACGATACCCACCCTGCAATGAGCGCAGCTGAGCTGGTTCGCCTGCTTATGAAGGAAGGCTATTCCTTCGATACCGCTTTCGATATCAGCCGCCGCGTATTCTCTTACACCAACCACACCGTCATGAGCGAAGCTCTTGAAAAGTGGCCTCTGGACCTCCTTGCCAGCGTTGTTCCCGAAATCGTGGACATCATTTGGGCTATCCATCATAAGCTGCAGAGCGAGCATCCCCAGCTTTACATCATCAAGGATAACACCGCTCACATGGCAAACCTGTCCATCTATATGGGCACCAGCGTAAACGGCGTTGCTCAGATTCACTCCGAGCTCATCAAGACCGACATTTTCGCTGATTGGTATGCCGTATATCCCGAGCGCTTCAAGAATGTCACCAACGGCATCACTCCCCGCCGCTGGCTGGGTCTTTGCAACAGTGAGCTTACCTCTATGCTGGAAGATTACTGCGGCGAAGGCTTCCTCACCAATCTTGACCAGCTTGAAACTCTCAAGACCAAGATTGACAAGGAAATGATTGACCGCTTCAACGGCATCAAGTATGAGAAGAAAAAGCAGCTTTGCGCCCTTATCAAGGAGCGCGAGGGTGTTGAGCTTAATCCCGATTTCGTATTCGATATTCAGGTTAAGCGCCTCCACGAGTATAAGCGCCAGCTTCTCAACGCCTTCTCCGTTATGGATATCTACTTCGACCTGAAGGAAGGCAAGCTGCCCAACTTTAACCCCACTGCATTCATCTTCGGTGCCAAGGCTGCTCCCGGCTACCACAGAGCCAAGAGCATCATCCGCTATATCAACCGCATTGCAAATCTGGTCAACAACGATCCCGAGGTCAACGATAAGATCAAGGTTGTCTTTGTTCAGAACTATAATTGCTCCTATGCTGAGTACCTCATCCCCGCAGCTGACATCTCCGAGCAGATTTCTCCTGCAGGTACCGAGGCTTCCGGCACCGGTAACATGAAGTTCATGCTCAACGGCGCTGTAACTCTTGGCACTCTGGACGGCGCCAACGTTGAAATCGTTGAAAAAGCCGGCAGCGAGAATAACTATATCTTCGGCGCAACCATTGAGGACATCGAGCGCATCAAGAATAGCTATCGCTCCAGAGATATCTATGATAACGATTACCGCATCCGCCGCGTTGTTGATACCCTCGTTGACGGCACTGTTCCCACCGATGAGGGCATGAGAGAGCTTCACACCGCTCTTATCGACGGCGCAAGCTATCATAAGCCCGACCATTACTATCTGCTTCTTGACTATGTTTCCTACCTGGTCACCAAGAAGCGCGCAATCTCCGATTGGAGCAACCGCGATGATTTCGCAAGAAAGTGCCTCATGAACATCGGTTCTGCCGGCAAGTTCTCCTCCGACCGCTCCATCACCGATTACGCCAACACCATTTGGTATGTATAAATCAAAAAAGACCGTGTCCATCACAGACACGGTCTTTTCAATTTTAAAGTCTCACTTGTCGGTACGAAAAGAAGACCTGCCGGTTGTATGTTTTTTATGCCATTGCCCGGTTACTCCACAGGAGATTTGATAACAGACTCAAGGGAAATTATCTTGTCATAATTTGTGTCCAGATTTTCGGGGAAAAGCAGCCATATGTTTGCATTTTCGCTTACGCCCGAATAATCCAAATATTCTGTGTATGCCATGTTTTTCATAATGTAGATAAAGTTGTGGGCGTATTTGTTCTTGAGCTTTTCGGGATTATCCATATTATCTCCCGGCTGAACAGGCGTGCAAAATTCCTGCATTGCACCCTTTTCACGAATTTCAAGAACTGATAGGGGAGTGCCGAACTCGTCTATCCAATACTGGTTGTTTGTGATGTCCAGCATAACCCATTTGTTCAGAGAACTGTCCCAAATCTCGTTCACAACATGGCAGTCGCCGTCGTAGGGTGAGTTGGGCATTATCCAAACCTTGCGGGAGTATATGCCCAAAGCCAGACACATTTCGTTCAGTATCTGCGCCTTGCTGCGGCAGTTGATACCCTTGGATTTGTTATCAAGACTATGCTCGAGAAGAGGAAGAGCGCGCATTTCAATGCTGTTGTCGTAGTCGCTTTTGTGGGTGAGGCGGGGTGCATATTCATCCATCAACCGCATAGCCCGTTCAAGTTCTGTGCCTTCGCCTGCAATGGTGTCTATGCCGTATTTGGAGATAAGCTGGGCGTAGTCGCCGTGGGTGAAGTCATAACTTATGGTGATATCTTCGCCCTCTTCAAAACTCAGGTTATTTTTCAAAATGCCTGCTTCCATTATGTATATCTCATAGGGCTTTTGAAGATAGCTGATGTTGTTTAGTAAAGCCGGAAAAATATTAAAGCCAAGACTTATAAGTAAAAGCAGAACCAAAACTATAATTAAAATTTTAGTGAGCTTTGTTTTAGGCAATTTTTTGCAATTTTCGTTCATGTTCTCACCTCGCAGATTATGAGCTAATTATATTGCGTAGTTTGATTTAGTGTCAAGTTAAAATGAGATACGTTCCACTCGCCTACACTCGGCGGGGATGACAGAGCTGGGATTAAGTATTTCAAGGCTCCTTTGTGCAAAGGGCGCTGGCATTTGAGATGGCAAATGACTGAGGGCTTGACTTGACTTTCCCCTTGGGGGAGAGCTGTCTGCGAAGCAGACTGAAAGATTTTTCGGGACGTCGAGGACGCCGTCCCCTACGGAGCTCCATCACCGATTACGCCAACACCATTTGGTATGAATAAATCAAATAAGACCGTGTCACCAGACACGGTCTTTTCTTTTTAAAATCCTCCATTGCAAATGACTGAGGGATTGGCAATAAAAGCGGGCGAACACAGTTCGCCCCTACGGTGTGATATTAAATTCTGCGTTGTATGTAGGGCGCGACGACCTCGGCGCGCCATTATTGATATGCACTCTACTCGCCTAACTCGGTCGGTATGACAGGCACTTGTTTAGCCATATGCGGGCGGAGACCCGAATCCGCCCCTACAAGCGGCGGCAAACCATTTGGTCATTGCGAGGAGCGATAGCGACGTGGCAATCCGTAACTTAAAAGCGGAATGGTCAAGACCATTCCGCTTTTACTATGCATATAAACTTATCTGCAATTTCTCTCCAGAAAAACTCCGTCTTTAAAACCCTGAATGCTCTTGTCGCTGTCAGCCATTTCAAGGCGCTTTTCGCACCATGCGCAAAACTGAGGATTTTGCTCAATGCCCGCATAATGGCGGTCAAGCTTTTTGGCCGTTACGGATGTGCTGCCTGAGCCGAGGAAGGGATCAAACACGGTATCGCCCTCGTCGGAGGAGGCCAAAATCAGCTTAGCCAGCAGTTTTTCCGGCTTTTGGGTGGGGTGGGCGGTATTTTCCGGCATGGACCAATAGGGCACGGTCACATCGTCCCAAAAGTTGCCGGGACAGGTGGAGCGGAAGTTGCCCTCGGCGGTTTCCTCCCAATCCTTGGGCTTGCCGTTCTCCCTATAAGGGGCGAGAACCTTGCGCCGCACCTTCACGGCGTCAAGATTGAAGGTATAATCCTTGCCCACAGTTGCAAACCATATATCCTCCATGGAGTTCTTCCAGTTTTTATAAGCGCCGCGGCCTTTTTCTCTCTGCCATGTAATGCGGTTGCGAACTATGAAAAACTCGCTGAGAGCGGCGGAAATGGCCGCGGAAGAGCCCCAATCGCAGCAGACATATATGCTGGCATTTTCCTTCATAAGGGGGCGGAGCTTGCTGAGCCAGGCGAGGGTATATTTATAATAATCATCCTCGCTGATGCGGTGGAAGGCGCTGTCGCCGAAGCTTTTATTCATGTTGTAGGGAGGGTCGGCAATGACCAAATCCGCAAAGGCGGAGGGGAGCAGGGGCATAATTTCCAGACTATCCCCATGAAGGGTTTTGTCCAAAATCTCCATTTTGGTCATGGCGGAGGAGGGGGTGATGACCCGGGAGAGATACTTGTTGCCCTCGTTCACTTCAAAATCTATGGTTTTGTTTCGGCTGGATTTCATGGCGGCAAATCTCCGAAGAAAAGTTTTTTAAATTTTAGCACAAAAGATGGAATGTGTAAAGCATGGGCGCTTCTTGTCAAGGCTATGCAAATATGATAAAATATTATGATAAAAGTTTTTTTACGGAGAAAACTTATGAATTTTGATAATATGCTCTCTTATTGCAGAGCTCTTGAACTAAATAATAACCGCACATGGTTTCATGAAAACCACAAGCAGTATGAGATAGCCAAAGAGGACTTCACCGACCTTGTGGAGCGGGTGAAGTTTGCCGCCGCCGAGCGCGTGGACACCGACCTTCGCCACCGCCTCATATTTGCCGACCCCAAAACCATGCTCTACCGCATCCCCAGAGATGCCCGTATGTATAAGTCCAAGCCTCCCTATAACCCCACTTGGCGCGCCTATATCTCACCAGATAAAAAGCAGCTTTTGCCCCTGGGATATTTTATGATGGTTGCCCCCGGCGGCCTCAGCCATTTCGGCACCGGCGCATGGTGTCCCGATAGTGAGTATCTTCGCCGTGTGAGAGATTATATTGCCGACACCTGGGAAGAGCTGGATGAGCTTATTGAGGAAAGCGGCCTCACTCTCGTGGGTGAAAAGCTCAAGAAAGTACCCCGCGATTTTGAAAGCAACCACCCCGCAGGGGAGTATCTCAAGCATAAAAGCTGGATTTTTGTTGAGAATATCCCCTCTGAGGCGCTGGAAAATGATGATAAGTATATGGAAGCCGTCTGCGCTCTTATGGATAGAATGGAGCCTCTCCGCCGCTATTTCCAAAGGGCGCTGGAGGACAGAAGAAAAAGTCTTTGGGAGCGAATTTACCGCTGACAGGAGTGAGTAAATGAATATTTTATTAGGATACATCATAGTCTTTGGCTGGGTTTTCCTCAGCCTTGGGGCTGCCGCAGCGGCGAAAAGATGGCTTAAAGCCTCCGATGAAGTCGGACGCAAAATTGTCCATGTTTCCGTGGCCTTCACATGGTTTCCCATGTACTTTTTCTTCGGCACTTCATGGCATCTGCCCATCCCTACGGCCATATTTATAGTGCTGAACTATATCTCATGCCGCAAGAATATCTTTGCCATGATGGAGCGCAGCGAAAAGGAAAAGCAGAGCTACGGCACGGTTTTCTATGCCCTCAGCATGACCGTTATGGCCATCTGCGCCTGCCTTGACCATAGACTTATGACCCCCTACGGCATTGCTGCCCTCTGCATGGCCTTGGGCGACGGCTTTGCTCCCATTTTTGGCTCCATCCAAAAGGGCAACCGCAGCTTCTTCGGCGGCAAGAGAAGCATATATGGCTGCATGAGCGTGTTTATAATCTGCGGCCTTGTTATCAGTTTCATGAGCGCCTTCTTCGGCCTTGGCCTTATCTGGTGGCAGATTTTGATTGTGGCATGGGGCGCAACGGTCTTTGAACTTTTGGGCGTTAAGGGCACGGATAACCTCACCTTGCCTTTGGGCGTATTTGTGCTTATTTGCCTCTTTGTTCTGTGAGGAAGCGCCATGGAAAATATTTGGCTTAGTCTGATTTTGTCCTCGGCCTTGGCAGCTTTGGCTATATGGCGCAAGGCCATCACCAATAAGGGTATCGCCATTGCTTGGCTTTGTTCTGTATGCATCTGCTATTTTGGCGGCTGGGTTAATTTCCTCTGCCTTGCGGCCACCTTGATTTGCACCCTTATTGCAGGCAAAATCTCCGGCAAAAAGAGGGAAAACGCGGAAAAAAAGCTCCATGCCAAGCATGGAAAGCGGGATGGGGTGCAGATAATCTGCAATGTGTTTATGTCTGCCCTCATGGCGATTATATACGGAATAACAGATAATCACATCTTCCTTTGCGCCGGCGCTGCTGCCTTGGCTGCATCCTTGGCGGACTCCATGGCCTCGGAGCTTGGCATACTCAGCCGCGGCAAAACCTTTGATGTCCTATCCGGCAAGGCAACAGAGCCGGGAATGAGCGGCGGCGTAAGCTTTTTTGGCTTTGCTATGAGCGCTCTTGGCGCTGCCATAATCGCTGCCATAAGTTTGGGGCAGGGGATGGGAGTTAAGTTCTCAGTTGTCATTTTGATAAGCGGCTTTGTGGCCGCCTATGTGGATAGCCTTCTTGGCGCTGCGGCGCAGGCAAAATACCGCTGCGGAGTTTGCGGCGCTCTGACGGAGAAAAAAGTCCATTGCGGCGAAAAAGGCGCTATAGAAAAGGGACTTAGCTTCATTGATAACGATATGGTGAATTTCCTAAATAACCTCACCGGCGCTGTGATAGCAATGATACTCTATGTGGTAATATGAAAAAATCCCGACCAATCAGGTCGGGATTTTACCTTTTAAAGGCTCCCTTGTGTAAAGGGAGCTGTCAGCCGAAAGGCTGACTGAGGGATTGTAAATTATATTATCTCAAACAAAATCTTCACAAAGAGCAAGGCCAGCACAACGAAAATCATGCTTCTTATGCGCTTGCTGCCGCCTTTGATGGCGTAGCGTGCGCCCAGATAGTTGCCCAGCACATTGCAGGCTGCGGCGGGAATAACCAGGGCCCAGTAAACATGGCCATTGATAATCCAAACGATGGCGGAGGCAATGTTGCTTGCCAGATTGCCAACCTTGGCGCAGCCGGAAGAGGTGAGCAGATCCATGCCCATAACGGCGGTGAAGGCCATAATCATAAATGTGCCGGTGCCGGGGCCAACCATGCCGTCATAGCAGCCGATGAAAAGGCCGATGATGGCGCAGAGAATATACTCGGTGCGCTTAGTGTAGCTTCGGGAGGGGATGCTGCCGTCCTTGCCGAAATCCTTTTTAATGGTGAGGATAATGGCGGCGGTGGGCAGGGCGCAGAGAATGATAATCTTGAAAACTCTGTCGCTGAGCAAGGTGGCGATCTCCGTGCCTATGGCGGAGCCCAGAAGGGCAAATACCGCCGCAATAATGGCGTAGCGCAGGTTTATCTTGCCGCTTTTTATGTATTTTCCCGCGGCAACGCTGGTGCCGATGGAGTTAACAACTTTGTTGGTGCCGGAGGCCATGTGGGCGGGGATGCCGCAGAAAAGATAGGCGGGAAGGCTGATAAGTCCTCCGCCTCCGGCAACGGAGTCCACAAATCCCGCAAGAAAAACAAGGGGACAGACTATAAGAAGGGTTTTAATTATCTCAGGCATGGTCAAATTCTCCAAAAAATAATAATCGAATTTATTGTAAATTAACGAAGCTGAGATGTCAATTGAATTAACATCTTGTTGCATTTTCGGACTTATGATATTATATAAATAGAACAAATAGTTCTTAATAAATACGTAATAATTTGTTAAAAAACACTAAATGGAGGTGCTCTTATGAGAAAAAAGTTCTTGGCGGCAATTGTGTTGATTGTAATGTTTGCGGCAATGATGAGTCTTTCCGTTTCCGCAAGCGAAACGCTTAGTTATCCTGCAAACGGAGGCTATATTTATTTCGATAAGACCACCGGAATGGTGGTGGACGCGGACGAGAATATAAGCTCCGTGACCATACCCAGCCAGATTTCCAAGGTGGACGTTGTGGGTATTGGCGCTTTTGCCTTTGATGGCTGCACCAAGCTCACCCGCGTAAGCCTTCCCGAGAGTATAAAGATTATAGATACCAATGGCTTTAGCGGCTGTTATAAGCTCCGGACAATTAATTTTCCCGCAGGCTTGGAAACCATAGGGGACTATGCCTTTTTAAGCTGCGAAAAGCTTGAAAAAATTGATTTGCCCATGGGTCTGGAATATCTGGGCAACTCAGCTTTTGATGCCTGCTATGCCCTTAAAGAGGTCACCATTCCCCCTATGCAGCTCACAGGTATGAACTGCTTTTCCGGCTGTTGGAGTCTGAAAAGCGCAGTTGTGTCCGAGGGCGTTGAGATTTTGGGCAGGGGTGTTTTTAACGGCTGCACCGCCCTTGAAAGCGTGAGCCTGCCTTCCACTCTGGTGAGTATAAGGGATGATGTTTTCAGAAATTGCACATCTTTGAAAAGTATAGTAATTCCCGATAAAGTATGGAATATTGGAAGCGGTGTTTTTGCCGATTGCACCGCCTTGGAAAGTGTAAGCTTCCCCGAGGGGGTCACCGATATGGGCGATTACTGCTTTGTCCGCTGCAAAGCCCTCAAAGAAACTATTCTGCCTGTGCAGCTGACTACCATACCCGAGCGTACCTTTGAAGAATGCGACGGTCTTGAAAGTGTAGTGATTTCCGACTCCATAACCGCAATCGGTCAGGGGGCATTCAAAAATTGCCGCAATCTCCGCCAGGTGAGCTTCGGCTCTTCCCTGAAGGAAATAGGCTTTGAGGCATTTTCCTACTGTTTTATGCTTTCGCAGGTGGAGTTCCCCTCAAGCCTTGAGCGCATAGGCGCGGAGACCTTCAAACATAGCGGCATTGAAAAGGTAATTTTCAATGATGGTCTTAAATATATAGGCTCCTATGCTTTCTATAACTGTGCCAAGCTTAGGGAAGTGGTGCTTCCCGATTCCGTTATAGAGGCGGAATATGAAGCCTTCGGAAGATGTACAAAGCTTGTTTATGCTCATCTTTCCGATAATATCACCGACCCGGGCACGAGACTTTTCAATAGCTGCACCGCCTTGAAGATAGTGCAGCTGCCTGCAAATATAGAATCCATGACCATCTCTCCCTTCTACGGCTGCACGGCGCTGGAGCACGTTTACTATCCGGGAACTCAGGAAAAATGGGATGAAATCTCTTCTAATCTCTATGACGAATTTATGAGCTGCGGAGAATTTCATGTAGGCGAGAGATATGTATATAATGGCGAAGATTTTGGAATTACCCAGCCCGATCCCGAGCCTGACCCCGATCCCGAGCCTGACCCCAATCCCGAGCCTGACCCCAATCCCGAACCTGATCCCAATCCCGAGCCTGACCCCGTGGAAATCCCCTTCACCGATGTTAAGGCCAACTGGTATTACACAGAGCCCATTTTGTGGGCACTGAAAGAGGGGGTAACAACCGGCACCGGCCCCGATACCTTCTCTCCCGAGCAGCCTTGCACCCGCGCCCAGGTGGTAACCTTCCTTTGGAGAGCCTCCGGCTGCCCCGAGCCCAGCGCCGAAAAAAATCCCTTCACCGATGTTAAGGAAAGCGATTATTTCTATGATGCTGTCCTCTGGGCGGTGGAAAGGGGCGTAACAAACGGCGTTAGCCCAACGGAATTTGGAGCAAAGCAGCCCTGCACCCGCGGTCAGGTTGTAACCTTCCTCTACCGCAGCCAGAAAGTTCCGGAGATTGATTGGAGCACCGATAAATTCATCGACGTGAAACCCGGTGACTATTTCTATTTCCCCGTTGGTTGGGCAGTGTGGACAGGGGTTACCACCGGTGCGACTCAGGATCTCTTTGCACCCAGCCAGCCCTGCACCCGTGGTCAGGTGGTAAGCTTCCTTTATAGAGCCATTTCCCTTGATTAATTGAAAACAGCATTTTTGAGCGATTTTCGCTCAAAAATGCTGTTTTTTTCATGTTCATGGATAAATTATAGAGGATGAAAACTCTTATTGCCGTAGAGATAAATTTTATCCGCAAAGGCCTTGGCCTCGGCTTCGTCATGGGTGACAATGATGAGGGTTTTGTCCTTGGCGTGCTCCATAATAAGCTTTGCCACAGCGTCGGCGGTGTCGGCGTCCATGGCCTTCATGGGCTCGTCCAGCAGCAGAATATCCCCACCGTAGGCAAGGGCGCGGGCTATGCTTACTCGCTGCTGCATTCCACCGGAAAGCTGGGAGGGGAGCTTATCCCCGCTATCCCCAAGCCCCACGGCCTCAAGCCATTTTTGCGCCTCGGCCATAGTGGCAATAGAGTCGGAGAGAACAGCATTCACATTCTCAGCGGCGCTGAGCCAAGGCAAAAGGCGAGGCTCCTGGAATATGCAGGACACAGTCCCGCCAAGGCTGATGCTGCCTTCCTGAGGCTTAATAAGCCCCGCAATAGCTCTGAGCAAACTGGTTTTTCCGCAGCCGGAAGGCCCCATAAGGGCGATTTTCTCGCCTTTATCAAGGTGAAGGCTGAAGGAGTCTATAATTTTTTCCTGACCAAAGGAGAGGGAGAAATCTTTGATATTTATCATTTCGCCTGTGCCCCCTTTCCAAGGCTTCCAAGAGCGGACATAAGCACCTTTTCGATAATTATGGAGCAGATGATGATAACCAGCGTCCATGCGAAAAGGTCAAGAGTTTCCCAATAAAGCTTGGACTCATAGAGCATCCTGCCTATGCTGACAGCGGGAACGGTGAGCACTTCGGCGGCAACGCCTGCCTTCCAGGATAGACCAAGACAGCTTCGCAAAGCAGATAGGAAATGGGGAGCCACAGAGGGAATATAAATTCTCCTGAGCCTTCTCCAATGGGAAAAGCGGAAAAGCTGAGCCATTTCCAAAAGCTGAGCGTCCACACCGGCTATACCCGCGCTCACATTGCTCCAGATAACGGGCAGAGCCATCAGCACAACGATAACGCAGGGCAGCCAATCTCTGCCTACCCACAAAATAAGCAGGATGATAAAAGAGGCCACGGGGGTGGATTTTATCACGCTTATAAGGGGCGTGAAGAGGCTTTTGAGCAGGGGAGAGAGGCTGGTAAGTACCGCCAAAATAACTCCGATAATTATGGCGCAGACAAGGCCAAGGAGTATTCGCCCAAGGCTCAAAAGGGTAATTTTCCAAAAGCTCAGAGAGATTATAAGCTCCGTTAGACGGAGTATAACCGCTGTGGGCGTGGGCAGCAGCAATGGCTTATTCAGCCAAAGGGCAATGCCATACCAAACTCCCAGCCAAAATAGAGCCACTATTAAGTTTTTAAGAAGTTTGGAAAATTTTTTCATAATCAAATACCTTATAAGGCTCGCCCCTCCGGGGAGAGCTCAGCCTGTCAAAAAACTATGCTGCCATCTTACGAGATAGAGTAGCGGGGGCGTGTGTAGGGGGCAAAGGGCCCCCTGCACGTTAAAATCAATTCATTTTTGAGCGAAAATCGCTCAAAAATGCTGTTTTCAGGGAGTCAAAAAAGTGGTTGCGCCACTTTTTTGACTCCCTGAACTCGCCCCTCTGGGGAGAGCTGGCGCGCAGCGCCTGAGAGGGGGGGAATTATGCTTAGTCTATTTCTTACGCATAGTAGAAATCTTCACCGGGAATAGCACCGCCGATGGACTGGGGAGCGATGGAGAACATGGCCTCAAGGAAGCCGTCCATGGGATACATCATGTCAATGCCGGAAATGAAGCATACATTGCAGTTGGGAATGGCCTTCTGGGCAACTCCGGCCTGAGCAAAGATGCCGGTGTCGGCAATCATCTGGGCGGCTGCGGCGGTGTCCTCGCTGAGGAAGGCGATGGAGGCTTCGTATTCGCTCAGGAATTTTTCAATGGCGGCGGGATGGCTCTCGGCAAACTCGGTGCGAACAACGAGGCAGCCCTGAACAAGCTGGCTATCGCTGACCTTGCCCCATTCCTCGGTGAGGTCAAGAGCAACGCTGAGGGATTCGTTGGCAGAGCAGGCTATGGTGACCATGGGCTCGGGCAGCACGGCGAGGCTCACTTCTCCTGCGGCAACAGCGGAGCGGAGGTCGGCAGGCTGGGCATAGGTGTTGTCTATGGTCACATTCACTCCTGCATTGGCGCAGATATACTGCATTACAAAGCTGGGATTCTGGGCGGGAGCATAGACGGTCTTACCCTCCAAATCTGCAAGGGAGGTGATGTTCTCGCCTTCACCGGCAACAAGGTAGAGCACGCCGAGGGTGTTCAGCGCAAGGAGCTGAACGCCGCCCTGAGTTTTGTTATATACAACGCTGGCGGCATTGGTGGGCAATGCGGCAATATCCACACTGCCGTTTATGAGAGCGGCGGTGATGTTGCTGGCGTCGGTCTCCACGGAGAAATTATAGTTCAGCCAGCTCTCGCCTGCGGCGGTGTCGCTCATGAGCTTTGCCATGCCAAAGCCGGTGGTGCCGTTGAGCACCATGATGTTTATGGGCTCTGCATCGGGCTGGGGAACTTCGCTTTCGGTAGGCTCGGTGGGCTCTTCGGGAGTGGCGGGAATGTCAGTGTCCGTGGAAGGAGCTTCAACGGGCAGGTCGGTTTCGGTGGCGGGGGACTTACTGCCGCAGGCTGCCAGAGAGCAAATCATAAAAACGGCAAGGATGATGGCAATAATTTTTTTGGTCATGGTGGTAGCTCCTTTCAAGGCTCAATTTTGGTGATAACTCCGGAATAGGCGGTCTTGGCGCTAACGCCCTTGATGCGCCCAATCTTGCCGGAGAGCTGGCTGATAACATCCTGAGGCGCGTCTATGGCAATGGATATGATGTTTATGCCTTTTTCCCTATAGGGAATGCCCATGCGGCCGAGGATGTAGGAGGCGTTTTCATGGAGTATGGCGTTAACCGCGTCCACAGCCTCCGGTTTTTCAATAATAATTCCGATAACTGCAACTCTTGTTTCCAAATTTTATACGCTCCTTTCAAAACGCGAAAAAGGGATAACTGCGCTCTTGGCAAAAGATGCAGTTATCCCATAATATAAGCATATTATTTTCTCTCCGCGGCCATGGGTCGGGACGAATCCGGCGCAAAGCGGCAGATAAAAGGAAGGGGGAGCGGCATCTTTCGCCTCAAGCTTAAAAAAGGTTTCGGCGTCAGAAATATTATTTCTGTTTTAATTATACATTATAGCAGGCCCTTCTGGCAAGTGTTAGTTTTCTAACACAAAATGGTCTCACAGAGTTCGCGTCCGCAGACGCGAAAGAAATTAAAATAAGTTTTTTCCGGCGACATGTGCGTCGGAAAAAACACTTATCAGCCCGCAAACGTGGAAAACGTGCGCACAAGGCGCACGTTTTATGCGCTGCAGCGGGCTGCAGCCTTTTCAAAAAAGTGCTTGCCACTTTTTTGACGCTATCAAGTGTTAGTTTTCTAACGTTCTAACACATCAAAGCCTTCGGAATAGTGAACTTCCATATCCTCGGTTATAAACACCGCGTAAGTATTTTCAAGGGAGTTTATAAGCTCCATGCCCTTTTCAAGACCCAAGGCGAAAACCGTGGTGGAAAGAGCGTCGCAATCAACGCTTTTTTCGCCAATTATGCTAACGGAGATAAGGCCGTTATCTATGCTCACTCCCGTGTCGGGGTCAAGAATATGGTGGTATCGCACGCCGCTCTGCTCAAAATAGCGCTGATAAACGCCGCTTGTAACAACGCTCATGTCGGTGATGGAAACGGCGGTAATATACTGGGAACTATCCTTGTAGGGGTACTGAATGCCAACTTTGAACTGGCTGCCGTCGGGCTTTGAGCCAAGGCAGAGAATGTTGCCCCCAAGATCAATAATTGCGCTTTCAACGCCGTTTTCGCGAAGTAAATCACATAAACGGTCGGCAATATAACCCTTGGCAATGGCGCCGAGGTCGATAATAGCCTCGCCGTCAACGAGGGTGACGGTGTCCCCATCAATAATTATATTCTCCCAGCCCACATGGCTCATGGCCTCTTTTAGCTCACTATCGGAGGGCAGGGCAGGGGACTCGGAGGAAAAATTATAAAGGGAGCTGACGCCGCCCATGGTGAAATCGAAGCGGCCTTCGCTGATTTCACTATACATTTTTGCGGTGGATATTACATTGAGAAGGTGCTCGGAAACGGCCATGGAGCCACATTCATTGAGGGCAAAAAGCTCGCTTTCACTATCGGTGCGGGAGAAGATTTTTTCATACTCCGCGCATAGCTGAAGGCACTTGGGAAGCATGGCGGAGTCGGCTTCGGAGTAGACAGTTATGCTGACGATTGTGTCCAGAAAAAAGGCAGTTTCTGTAAATTTTTTCGCAGTTTTCTTGTTAAAAAATCCGCAAGATGTTAAAGAAAAAACAACTATTAAAGATGCTGTAAAAATCCACAGAAAATTAAGTTTTTTTGTCTTTTGGCGCATACTTTACTCCTTGCGTTTGTGGGCATTTATTGATATAATCTACTTTGTATTTTATATACTCTGTTCGTATTTTGCAAGAGAAGCTTTTAAGGCAAAATACGGAAATCGCATAAAAAAGAAGGAGGAAGCAGAGTGTCAATCAAATTGCTGCACGGTGCACACGTTCCGCACAGAAAGAACACCGCGGACTGCACCCCCAAGCGTATGCCGGTTGAGGCAGGCACCCTTCTCACCATCCCCGTATCTATGAACATCGGCGCACCCTCTAAGGCCGTTGTCAAAGTTAACGACATGGTGAAGGTAGGTCAGCTCATTGCCGAGCCCGGCGGTTTCGTCTCTTCTCCCATCTATTCCGGTGTTTCCGGAAAGGTTAAGAAGCTGGACGAAGTTCTCCTGTTCCATGGCGCAAGCTGCCAGGCCATCGTAATCGAGGCCGACGGCGAGCAGACCCTTTATGAAGAAATCCAGGCTCCCACCGTCACCGATCTGCCCAGCTTCATCGAGGCTGTTAAGAATAGTGGCGTTGTCGGTCTCGGCGGCGCAGGTTTCCCCACCGCTGTTAAGCTGAATGTAGACCCCGCCAAGGTGGACTATATCTGCATCAACGGCGCTGAGTGCGAGCCCTACATCACCGCTGATACCCGCACCATGCTGGACGATGCCGAACTCCTCGTTGAAGGCATCGAGCTTCTCAAGAAGTATCTTGAGCCCGGCAAGGTCATCATCGGCATTGAGGACAACAAGCCCCAGTGCGTAAAGAAGCTCAAAGAGCTTTGCAGGGATCTTCCCTATGTTGAGGTTAATGCTCTTCCCGCTCTCTACCCCCAGGGCGGTGAGAAGGTCATGATTCATAACACCACCGGCCGCATCGTTCCCGAGGGCAAGCTCCCCATCGACGTTGGCTGCGTTGTTATCAACACCTCCACCCTCGTTGGTATTGCCAAGTATATCAAGACCGGTATGCCTCTCACCGAGAAGTATGTCACCGTTGACGGCAGCGCAATTGCCAACCCCATGAACGTTATCGCTCCCATCGGTATGCCCGTAAAGAAGGTTGTTGAGTTCACCGGCGGCTACAAGTGCGAGCCCAAGAAGATCGTTCTCGGCGGCCCCATGATGGGTGTTTCCGTTCCCAGCGACGAGGAAGTTGTTGTTAAGAACACCGGCGCCATCCTTGCATTCAATGAGAAGGATGCCCGTCCTCCCAAGACCACCGATTGCATCAAGTGCGGCAGATGCATCAACACCTGCCCCCTGAACCTGATGCCCGCTCACATTGAGACCGCTTACAAGCTCGGCAAGGGCGAGGATCTCAAGAAGCTGAAGGTCAACATCTGCATGGAATGCGGATGCTGCGCCTTCGTTTGCCCTGCAAAGCGTCCCCTCGTTCAGGTCAACAAGCTGGCCAAGGGTATGCTCTGGGACTACAACGCCAAGCTGAAGGCCGATGCCGAAAAGGCAGCCGCCAAGAAGGCAGAGGCAGAAAAGGAGGCAGCAAATGTCTAAGTTCATAGTTTCTGTATCTCCTCATATCACCCATAAGGACTCCACCCAGTCCATCATGCGCGATGTTCTCATCGCTCTTTGCCCCGCTGTTGTGGCTTCCGTCATATTCTTCGGCTGGAGAGCTCTGCTTCTCACCGTTGTCTGCGTTGCCACCGCAATTTTCTGGGAATGGGCTTTCCAGAAGCTTTGCAAGCGCGAGACCACCATCTGCGACCTTTCCGCAGCAGTAACCGGCCTTATTCTGGCCATGAACCTGCCTGTTGATCTGCCTTTGTGGCAGGCCGCATTCGGCACTCTGGTGGCCATCGTTGTTGTTAAGCAGCTCTTCGGCGGCCTTGGCTATAACTTTGCCAACCCCGCCATCACCGCCCGCGTTGTTATGCTCATCGCATTCGCAGGCACCATGACCACCTTCGCTCCCACCAACTTCGGCGTTGACGCCGTCAGCGTTGCAACTCCTCTTGCTGCAATGAAGAGCGGCACCGTGGATGCTTCCATTCTGGACCTCTTCCTTGGCAATGTTGCAGGCAGCATGGGCGAGACCAGCGCTCTGGCTCTCCTCCTTGGCTTCGGCTATCTCCTCGTCCGCAGAGTTATCTCCTGGCATACTCCCGTGGCCTTCATCGGCACCGTATTCGTCCTCGCTCTTGCTAAGGGCGGCGTTATGTTCGGTCTTGCTGAGATTCTCGCCGGCGGCGTATTCCTCGGCGCTATCTTCATGGCCACCGACTATGTCACCACTCCCCAGACTCCTTGGGGCCGCGTGATCTTCGGTATTGGCTGCGGTCTTATCACCTGCCTCATCCGCTTCTTCGGCAACTATCCCGAAGGCGTATCCTTCTCCATCCTGCTGATGAACATTCTCACTCCCTACATCAGCTCCTGGACTGCAAAGAAAGCTTTGGGAGGTGTTGACGCATGAAAAACGTAAAAGCCGATTTTGTTATGCCTATCGTTGTGCTCATGCTCATCTGCCTCGTTATGAGCGGTCTGCTTGCAGCCACCAACTTCATCACCGAGCCCATCATCTCCGCAGGCGATGCTCAGCGCGCTGAGCAGGCCCGTATTGATGCTCTCCCCGCAGCTGACGGCTTCACCAAGCTTGACTACACTGCTCCCGAGGGCAGCACTGTTTCCGAAGTTTATGAAGCCACCAACGGCGCAGGTTATGTATTTATGCTCAAGACCACCGGTTACGGTGCAAAGGGCTCCCTGCAGATTATCTGCTCCATCGATGCTGACGGCAAGATAGTCAACACCGCAACTCTCGGCCATGACGAGACTCCCGGTCTTGGCACCAAGGTCACCGAGGCTGCCTTCGCCGGCCAGTTCAGCGGCGTTGATGCTTCCATGAGCGGCGTTGACACCATTTCCGGCGCTACCATTTCTTCCAGCGCATATGTAAGAGCAATTGCAGATGCCTTTGCCGCATTTGCTGAAATTTCCAAGTAAGGAGGTACGAGATAATGGAAAAAACCAATAAGCTTGCCATTCTGCTTAACGGCATTATCAAGGAAAACCCCGTTCTCGTCCTCGTCCTTGGTACTTGCCCCACTCTTGCAGTTACCACTCAGACCGTTAACGCATTCGGTATGGGCGCCGCTGCCACCGCAGTTTTGCTTTTCTCCAACGTTGCAATTTCTCTTCTGAGAAAAATCATTCCCGATAAGGTCCGCATTCCCTGCTACATAGTTCTGATTGCAGCCGCAGTTACCATCGTTCAGATGGTGCTCAACGCCTTTGTTTACAGCGTCTATGAAGCTCTGGGTCTGTTCCTGCCCCTTATCGTTGTAAACTGCATCATCCTCGGCCGCGCCGAGATGTTTGCAAACAAGAACACCGTTGTTGACTCCGCTCTGGACGCCATCGGCATGGGTATAGGCTTCACCCTCACCCTCTTCGTTATGGCTTCCATCCGTGAGATCCTCGGTGCCGGCAGCTGGATGGGCTATGCTATTCCCGTTCTCTGCGACAATAACATCGGCATTATGACCATGGCTCCCGGCGGCTTCGCCGTATTCGGCATCCTCATTGCTGTTGTTAATAAGTTCTTTACCAACAAGCCCAAGAAGAGCGAGTTCGGCTGCGAAAACTGCCCCACCGCAAGTGTTTGCGCCAAGATCGCCTGCGCAGGCTGCTCCGAGAAGAAGGAGGTTGTTGCTGAATGAAAGAAATTATCGCAATAATCCTGACTGCTGCTCTGGTTAATAACTATGTTCTGAGCCAGTTCCTTGGTATCTGCCCCTTCCTTGGCGTTTCCAAGAAGCTCGACCAGGCAACCGGTATGTCCATCGCCGTTATCTTCGTTATGCTGCTGGCCACCGCCGTTACCTGGCCCATCCAGTACTATGTCCTCAACCCCAAGGGTCTGGGCTACATGCAGACCATCGTCTTCATCCTTGTTATCGCCGCTCTCGTTCAGCTGGTTGAAATCATTCTGAAGAAGTATATCCCCGGTCTCCATAAGTCTCTGGGTGTTTATCTGCCCCTTATCACCACCAACTGCGCAGTTCTCGGTGTCTGCATCAGCAACATCACCGCCGAGTATAACTTTGTTCAGGCAATGTTCAACTCCTTCGGCTCCGGCCTTGGTTTCTTCCTTGCAATGGTTCTCTTCTCCGGCGTTCGTGGCCGTATGGAGAACAACAATTGCCCCGCCTGCTTCAAAGGTCTGCCCATCACCCTCATCGCCGCCGCCATCCTCAGCTGCTCCTTCTTTGGCTTTGCCGGCGTTGTTGATAACATCTTCGGTTAAGGAGGGCTTAACAGTATGACTGCTATTATTATCGCTGTTATAGTTGTTACCGTTATCGGTATCATCTGCGCTGTTGTCCTCTCCGTTGCCTCCAAGGTAATGTATGTTCCCGTTGATGAGCGCGTAACCCAGCTCAGCGAAGTTCTGCCCGGCGCAAACTGCGGCGGCTGCGGCTTCCCCGGCTGCGACGGTTATGCAGCTGCTCTGGTAGAGGATCCCGACACTCCCCTCACTCTCTGCGCCGCCGGCGGCGCTGCCTGCGCTCAGGCCATGGGTAGAATCCTTGGCAAGGAAGCAGGCGAAATGGTTGAAAAGCGCGCCTTTGTTCAGTGCATGGGCGATTGCTCCAAGACCGCAAACAAGATGGAATATGTCGGCATTGATAGCTGCAAAGCTGCAAAGGTCATGTTCGGCGGCGCAGGCAACTGCACCTTCGGCTGCATGGGTCTTGGCGACTGCGTAGCAGCCTGCCCCAACGGCGGCGTTGAAATCAAGGACGGCGTTGCCCGCATTAACTACACCATCTGCAATGGCTGCGGCGGCTGCGCCAAGGTCTGCCCCAACGGCGTTATCTCCATTCTCCCCGCCACCATTCCCGTGCTGGTTGCCTGCTCCAACAAGGATAAGGGTCCCGCCGCACGCAAAAAGTGCACTGCTGCCTGCATCGGCTGCGGTATGTGCATGAGAAAGTGCCCCCAGGGCGCTATCAAGGTGGAGAACAACATCGCCCGCGTGGATTACGAAAAGTGCGATGGCTGCGGCACCTGCGCAAGCGTTTGCCCCGCCAAGTGCATCCTGTAAGTTACAGATTAATAAAAAAGAGTTTCGGAATTCCCGAAACTCTTTTTTACTTTTAAAGGCTCCCTTGTGCAAAGGGGCCGACGCGTTAAGAAAATGTGCCGGTGGCACATTTTTAGCCAAAGGCGGAAGCAATCTATGATTGCGACCCGGCCCGAAGGGTGTCAGCGAAGCTGAAGGAGGGATTGCATAGCAGGGATATATCGTAAGTAGTCGCAATTATTGTTTATATTCTAAGACTTTTAACTTCCGATTTCAGAAATTTTGTTATATAATGGCCTTGGTGAATTAATATGACTTTTTTGAAAAAGCATAAAAATGATATATTGCTCATATTGGCCGTGCTGATTTTGGCGGGAGGCTTTTGGCTCTATTCCTCATTCGCCATGGATAAGGGCGGCGAGGCAGTTATAAGTGTGGACGGGAAAGAGCTTTGCCGCTTGCCTCTTGGGGTGGACACTACCTATACCATAGGGGAGGGAGAACACTTCAATAGCCTTGTTATCTCCGGTGGCGAAGCTTGGATGGCGGACGCAAGCTGCCCCGACCATATCTGCGTCAATAGCGGCAAGGTGAGCTTGGAGGGCCAAAGCATAGTTTGCCTTCCCAATAAAACCATAGTCAGCATTGTTGGCGGAGAGGATAGCGGATTGGACGGTGTGGCAGGATGAAAACTAAGAAACTAACTACCCACGCCCTGCTTCTTGCTCTTGCATTAATTCTCAGCTACTTGGAAAACCTTGTGCCCATGAGCTTTGCAGTGCCGGGAATAAAGCTTGGCCTTCCCAATGTGGTTATAGTCTATGCTCTCTATAAGCTGGGAGCAAAGTCTGCTGTCAGCATAAGCATAGTCCGCGTTATATTGGTGAGCATCCTTTTCGGCAATGTTATGACCATGATTTATTCTTTGGTAGGCGCGGCCTTGGCGCTAATACTTATGTGGCTTTTGAAAAAGAGCAAAAAGTTCTCTCCCGTGGGCGTTAGTGTGGCGGGAGCCTTGGGACATAACGCAGGCCAGATTTTCACCGCCATGGTCTTGCTTGAAACCGGCGGACTTATCTATTATCTCCCTGCCCTCTGTATCTCCGGCGCTGTCAGCGGCGTGCTCATAGGCATCCTCGGCGGTATTTTGGTTAAGAGAATAAAATAATAGCAAAAGGTAAAAGATTGCTGTTGACCAAGTTGCCATGCTGATAGAGCGCACATTAAAGCTCATGCCCTCTCCCCAATATGCCATAAGCGATCAAAATATTATCGGTAAGGCCGTAGAAATTGTCGATGTCAATGAAGGTGGAGCAAGAAAATGATACTTAGTGCTCTTAAATTCATATGGGAATATTTCCTCTATGTTATAGATTCAATTTCGTGGGCCATCTCCTCCATGAACGGTGGCGAAGTGCCGGCAAAGCATAATGGGCAGATAAGTCATGCCATAGTTTTTGGCGTAATTTTCCTTGCCCTGACCGCCATAGTATACTTCACCAACTTGGACAGAGAGGGCTATCCAAAAAGAAAACGTCCTATTTTGATTGCAGTATTGGCGGGTCTTATCCCAGGATTAATCTATTTTCTTATAGCCTATATTTTCAGCTTAATATAAAAGAAAAATCCTGAGTATCCGCTATAAGCATCCTTCCTGAATTTCTCCGGACACCCGAGGACGGGTTTTCCTATGGTGTTGGTTGATAGACTATTTGAAAAACTTGAATTTGTCTAAGAGTTTACACCGCACCAAAGGCCCCCTCTGACGAGGGGGCTGGCAAAAATCTTTGATTTTTGACTGGGGGAGAGAAAATGAAAGAGTA
>JAFYUG010000109.1 GCA_017558545.1 Oscillospiraceae bacterium
ACTGTCTTAGCATATGCGCTTAGAAATCTTCGACACCACGGGTGTGGATTTTAGTGTCAGGCAAAATTGCGTGATGCAGGTGGGCTGTCGCCCACCAAAGAATAAAATGAAGTCTGGCGCTAAAATCCACCCCGTGGTGCGGGTTTGGATTATATCGTTCAGGCTAAAGCGGTAGAAATTTATTCAACTTCAATATGAGGAATATCCTTCATGGCGTTTTTCACCAGCACGAAGATGATGCACAGGCAGGCGGCGGCACCGCTGCCGAAAAGCAGAACTTCGCCTATGCTGTGGCCGTCGATGAGAGTTACCATGGAGAGATACACAGCCATCTGCAGAGCAAACATGCAGCGGCCGGGCTTGGCGCGGCCAAAGAAATAGGCGGCCACATAGTAGAATGCCACCAGCAGGGCGATAATGGCCAAAATGGCGGGGGCATAGCTCCAGCGGATGGGGTTTTCGGCCTGAACGCGGTAGGCGGTCACAAGCCAGAGGCAGCAGAAGAGCACGGGAACGAGGCTGGCAACGGAGCCGTAGCCGCCTTCGGAGTCATTCTTGCCGCTGAGAACGAGGGGGAAGCAGATACCTGCGAAAATGCCCAAAGCACCGGTGAGGCGCTGCATACCGGGAAAACGGGCAAAGTCGGAGGAGAACATGAATATCAGGCTGCCGATAATAAGCAGCGCGGCCACCAGTATGCCCAGAGCGCGGACTATGAAACCGGGATTGGCCATGGCCTCGGAGGCGAGGGCGCTGCGATTGAGTTTTTTGAAGAAGAGCTTTTCCTCGAGAAGGAAGAAAATCACAACGATGGCGGTGTAAACCAAAAAGACAGTGGTGATCCTGGCATCTGCCACAGGCAGACCCTTGTCGTCAAAGCCGTTGAGGTTTTGAAGCCAGCGGAGGAAGAAGCCGAATATACCTGCCACAAAGGCGGCAAGGGAAAGAGTGAAAGCATTTGCACGCATAATCAGTTAACCATCCAAATAGAATTTCAAGTAAAGAATATTTTATACCCCTTGACCCTATCCGTCAAGAGATTTGGAGGGCCTGAGAAATGAAACAAGCATTCTTATATAGCCTTTTGGCCATCATTTTGGCCTTCGCCATGGCCTTTTTCCCCACTAGCTCCCGTGAAGAGGCGGAGGAAGCGTCCAAAAATGCAGAAAAAGCCGCCGCCTATGGGGAGCAGGATAGCCTCGGCGGCAGTATAGGCGATGAGGACATCCCCCTTCGGGTGCTCATAGAGGGCAAGGTGGAGGAAATGAGCATGGGGGAATATCTGCCCATGGCTGTGTGGGCGGAAATGCCCGCTTCTTTTCCCGATGAGGCCTTGAAGGCTCAGGTGGTGGCTCTTCGCAGCTATGCCCTGTATTATAAGAACAGCCCCAAGAGCGCCCACCCCGAGGCCGATATATGCATGAATAGCGCCTGCTGCGCCGCGGGCAGGAGCTTTGAGGAGATGGCGGAGGGCTGGGGGAGCATGGCGGAGGAATATAGGGAGAAAATTTTCGCAGCGGTGCGCTCCACGGACGGCCAGTATATCAGCTATGAGGAAGAGGCCATTTTGGCTATGTTCCATTCCTCCTCCATGGGGGCAACGGAGGATAGCGCTGAGCTTCGAAGCCCCTTGCCCTACCTGCAAAGTGTACTCAGCAGCGAAGGGGTGGAGGATGTGAGCAATCTGGTGACCACGGTGGAGGTCAGCGCCGAGGAGTTTAAAACCGCCATTGGTCGGATTTTCCCGGCTTTGAGCCTTGAGGGTGAGCCGGGGGCGTGGATAGGTGAGGTGACTCCTTCGGCCGGGGGGCGCGTGGGCAGCATCGAAATTGGCTCTCAGGAGGTGAGCGGCCTCACCATGCGGCAGATTTTTTCTCTGCGCAGCACGGATTTTCGCCTGAAATGGACAGGGGAGAGCTTTTTGTTCACGGTGTCCGGCTATGGCCACGGCCTTGGCATGAGCCAGTACGGGGCAAAAGCCATGGCCGAGGATGGCAGAAGCTACGACGAAATTTTGCTCCATTATTACCCCGGCGCCGAAATCGTGGTAGCCGTGAGGCGGGGATAAATTGTAGGGAACGGTCTTGACCGTTCCGCTTGCAGAGGCTTACGGATTGCCACGTCGCTTCGCTCCTCGCAATGACTATATTATTACTTTACCTCTTCACTATTACCTAAAATTGTAGGGGCGAACTGCGTTCGCCCGTTTTTTGAGATACGCTCCACTCGCTGTCGCTCGGTCGGTATGACATTGGTTTTAATTCTTTTCGCCTTGTAGGGGCGGATTCGTTCCTCCGCCCGACACCGTAGGGAACGGTCTTGACCGTTCCGCTTTTAAAGCCCCCCTTTCCAAGGGGGCTGGCAGACGTAAGGCTGACTGGGGGATAAGGGTAACGACTACGCATAACTTAAATAGAAGCTAACCTGTAGCTTTATCCCCCCTGCCTTGCTTTGCAAGGCTTCCCCCCTTGAAAAGGGGGG
>JAFYUG010000110.1 GCA_017558545.1 Oscillospiraceae bacterium
AGTGTATTGCCGCCGCCAAGGCCGCAAACGCCCACTCCTTCATCCGCCGTCTTCCCGACGGCTATAACACTATGGTCACAGGCGACGGCGCAAACCTCAGCCAGGGTCAGCGCCAGCTTCTTGCCATTGCAAGAGCCGCCGTTAAAGATCCTCCCGTTATGGTGCTGGATGAGGCCACTTCCTCCATCGACACCCGCACCGAAGCCCATATTCAGCAGGGTATGGATATGCTTATGGAAGGCCGCACCGTCTTCGTAATTGCCCACAGACTTTCCACCGTTCGCAACAGCGACTGCATAGTTGTTATTGAGGGCGGCGAAATTCAGGAAAAGGGCGCTCACAAAGAGCTGCTGGAAGAAAAGGGCAGATATTATATGCTCTATACCGGCCAGCACGTGCTGGATTAAAATACGCGAAAAAGAGCTTGTTTTACTTAAAAACAAGCTCTTTTACTTTTTATCTTGCTATTTTTATTCAATTGCTTTACATCGCTAAATATTTGGTGTATTATATTTAATCATTTCCCAAGCAAGGAGACTTATCCACTATGAAAGAACTTATGCTGGGCAACGCGGCTGTTGCCCGTGGTCTTTATGAAGCATCCTGCAGCATTCTTTCCAGCTATCCCGGAACTCCCAGCACCGAGATAAGCGAAGAGGCTGCAAAATATAAGGAAATTTACTGCGAATGGGCTCCCAACGAGAAGGTTGCCATGGAGGTTGCCTTCGGCGCAGCCCTTGCCGGCAAGAGAGCATTCTGCGGCATGAAGCACGTTGGTCTCAACGTTGCCTGCGACCCTCTCTTCACCATGAGCTACACCGGCATCAACGCAGGTCTTGTTATCGGCGTTGCCGATGACCCCGGTATGCATTCCAGCCAGAACGAGCAGGATTCCCGCCGCCATGCTATTTCCTCCAAATTGCCCATGCTTGACCCCGCCGACTCTGCCGAGGCTCTGGAATACACCCGCCTTGCCTTTGAGCTCAGCGAGAAATTCGATACTCCCGTTCTGCTCCGCATGTGCACCCGCATTTCCCACTCCCAGTCTCCCGTTGAACCGGGCGAGAAGGCTCCCTTTGAGGCCAAGCCCTATAAGAAGAACATTGCCAAGTATGTTATGATGCCTGCCAATGCCAAGCGCCGCCATCCCATTGTGGAAAAGCGCATGATTGACATGGCTGAGTGGAGTGAAAATAGCGGCATCAACCGCGTGGAAATGGGCGGCACCAAGCTGGGCGTTATCTGCTCCTCCACCGCATACCAGTACATAAAGGAAGTTATGGGCGAGAGCGTTTCCATCCTCAAAATCGGTATGGTAAATCCCCTGCCCACCAAGATTATCCTCGATTTTGCCTCCAAGGTTGAAGAGCTCATCGTTTGCGAAGAGCTTGACCCCGTTATTGAAGAGTACTGCCTGCGCCTTGGCTTGAAGGTTAAGGGCAAGGAGCTTTTCCCCATTGAGGGCGAATTCTCTCAGAATCTTATTGCCCAAGTTATGGGCAAGAGCATCAATGTTGGCGCAACTCTGGACGAGGCCATTCCCGCCCGTCCTCCCATCATGTGCGCAGGCTGCCCCCACCGCGGACTTTTCTATAGTCTTGTCCGCAACAAGTGCAATGTTCTGGGCGACATCGGCTGCTACACTCTGGGCGCCGTTGCTCCCCTCAACGCCATGGAAATGACCCTTTGCATGGGCGCATCCGTTTCCTCCATCCACGGCTTCAACAAGGCTCTGGGTGAAGAAGGCGAGAGAAAGACCGTTGCTGTTATCGGCGACAGCACCTTTATGCACTCCGGCATGACCGGCCTTGCAAACATTGCTTATAACGGCTCTGCTTCCACTGTTATCATTCTTGATAACTCCATCACCGGCATGACCGGCCACCAGCAGAACCCCACCACCGGATATAATCTCCCGGGCGAGCCTGCTGTAAAGATTGACCTTGAAAGCCTTTGCCGAGCTCTTGGCATCAACCGCGTCCGCGTTGTTGACCCCTATGATCTCTCCGCCTGCGACAAGGCCATCAAGG
>JAFYUG010000111.1 GCA_017558545.1 Oscillospiraceae bacterium
AGACGCAGACGTGCCAACACCGTCAGCACCCTTTTGGGTATTGGTATAGTCTTGGTTGTTGCCCTTTCTCTTTTCGGCTGGCTTTGGAATTATTGGCTTGGTGACCTTTTTGCTGAGCCTGAACGTGTTACCATTCCCAACTTTGTTGGCAGCACCTATGAGGAAATAATCAACAATAAGGAATTCAAGGGTCTATTTGTCTTTGTGCCTACCTACGATGTTAACTCCGGCGCCGATGAGGGAGAAATTTTGTCCCAGAAACCCGATTCCGGAAAGAGCATTATGATAAGCAGCGACGGTATTGAGGTTGAGCTCGTCGTAGCAACCGGTGTGCAAATGCTCACTATTCCCGATGTTGTGAACAAGGAATACAGAGAGGCAATTTTGGAAATTCAGAAGCTTGGTTTTACTCCCGAGCCTGTTTATGAAATTTCTACGGATATAACCGAGGACTATGTAATCTCCACAAGTCCCGAGGCAGGCGACTCTCTCCCCGTAGGCAGCAAGGTTTATATAACCATCTCCATCGGCCCCAATGTTAAGACTCTTCAGATGCCCAATCTTGTTGGACTTTCCAGCCAGGCAGCCATAGCCAAGATTGAAAGCAGCAATCTCACCTTTGGCAGCGCATCTCCCGTTGACGATGATAGTCCTGCGGGCACAGTTATTTGGCAGAGCATTCCCGCTTATACCACCGTCAACGAGCACGATAAGGTTTATCTTCAGGTTTCCAACGGACCCAAAGAAACTCCCGAGGAAGAAACCGAAAACGGAGGCTAATAATGCCCAAAGGATTAATTGTTAAGGCACTCAGCGGTTTTTACTATGTGAAAACCGAAGACGAGATAGTTGCCTGCCGCGCAAGAGGAAAGTTCCGTTTGGACGGCGTTTCTCCTCTCGTTGGCGACTATGTAAGCTTTGATATGACCACCGATGGCAAAGGCTTTGTGCAGGCCATCGAGCCCAGAAAAAACCTTTTCATCCGTCCCGCCGTTGCCAATGTGGATTATCTTGTGCTTATGTGCGCCAATGTAAATCCCGTAACCGACCCCTTCCTTGTGGATAGAGTTGCGGTTATTGCCGAGCATGCCGGCTGCGGCTGCATTATCTGCGTTAATAAATGCGACCTCGAACCCGGCGATGAGCTTTTTGAGATTTTCTCTTCCACCGGCTATCCTGTTATTCGCACCAGCGCCGTAACAGGCGAAGGTGTTGAGGAGCTTAAAGACCTCATTCGCGGCAAAACCGTTGCCTTTGCAGGTAACTCCGGCGTAGGCAAAAGCAGTCTTCTTAATGTTATTGCTCCCGGATATAACGTCAGTGTCGGCGAAGTCAGCGAGTCTCTTGGACGAGGCAGACATACAACCCGCCATGTTGAGCTTTTTGATGCCGGTGAAGGCACTATGATAGCTGATACTCCCGGCTTTGCAAGCTTCGATCTCACTCAGATGAAGCCCATCAAAAAGCAGGAGCTTCAGCAAGATTTCCCAGAGTTCAGGCCCTTTATAGGCTCTTGCCGCTTCCTTGATTGTGCCCATCTTAAAGAGCCCGGATGCGCGGTTTTGGAGGCTGTGGAGGATGGAACAATTAACCCCTCCCGTCATAAAAGCTACCAGCGCCTATATGAAATTTCCGCTCAATATAAAGAGTGGGAGAATAAATAAAAAACAAACACCACTTTTCCGCATATTATGATAGCGGAAGGGTGGTGCTTTTTTGTGCGCGGAAAATGCAGAGGACCATTAGGTCCGCTGAGCATATTTCTAATGATAATCGGCGTGATGATTATTTTGGCCTTGGTTTTGCCTCCGGGCTTTTGGTGGCTCATGCTGGGCGTTGTATGTATTTTGTTGGGTATGCAGCTTATTAAAAGCTTCAGATGATGTTCTGTCTGTCCCTCTGCCTTCATATATTTAAGTGAAAATTATAACTGCAAGGAGCTATATATATGGAGGCAAAGCTTGTAACAGCGGAAAAAGAATGCTTTTGCAAAATCTTTAGCATTGAACAGCGCAAGGAGGAGAGCAGGGATGCAGTTGTACCCGATACTCAGCCGGACATTTCTGAGGTGCTGCTGTCGGGCGGCAAGGTGCTCATTCGAAGCAAGGATGTGGTGCAGGGAAGGGTGCGAATAGAGGCTGCTCTTGCTGCTCAGGTCCTTTATAAAGGGGAAGACGGTAAAATATGGACCGTGGAGATAAACACACCATTTTTCTTTTCTCTTGAGGACGAGCGGATAGGAGAAAATGCCGAAGCCATTGCGAAGCTTGCCCTGATTAACTTGGATGCTAAGGCCTTAAATCCAAGAAAAATTAATCTTCGCACAGAGCTGTGCTGCGAGATAAGCATATATGAAAAAGATAAAATATACTATACGGAGTGTGTTGATGAGGGCGATAAAATAAAAAGTCATTGTAATAATGCGGAGATAAGCATAATCGGCTGCGTGGGAGAGAAAACTTTTTCTCTTGCAGATGAAATTGCTATACCCGGTGATGCCAAAGCTGTCAAAGATGTACTTAGCCTTGGTATTGAAGGCGTTGTTGACGAGGTCAAGAGTGTAGGCAGCAAGATAATTCTCAAAGGCCGAGTAAAAAATCATCTTACTATTATTGATAGTGAGCAAAGGGTGTATTATCTTGAGCCTCAAACAGACTTTTCTCAAATTATAGAGCTTAAAAAGGAGATTGATTTAGGCTCCTGCTGCATCCATCTTACTCCAAGCGGAGCCTATTGCGCTCTATCGGGGGAGCAGGAAGGTAAAATTGGCCTTGAGTATCATGTGGTTACCCAGTTCGTTTGTGGCGAGGATATAAAAATAGAATATGTTGACGATGTCTATAGCAATACTTATAAGCTGGAAAAGGCAGGTAAATCCATTGCTTTTGAAAGAAACCGTGAGAATACCCCTATGAGAGATACATTCAGACATTTATATGAAAGCCCATTTGCCATTAAAGACATTGTTTGCTCCCATGTGCGGCTAGGTAAAGCTGCATATGAGCCGGGTAAAATTGTAATTCCTTATTATTTGGTGGCTATATGCCTTGGCGATAACGGCATATTCTCCGAAAAACACAGGGGAGATATATCCTTCAATATTGGCCGGGAGCTGGGAAGCTACAGTCTGAAATCATTTGAAATAAAAAGCTGGTCAGCCTTGTCCGTGCCGGGGGGGCTGGAAGTGAGAATGGAGACGGAAGCACATATAATAGAAAACGATAAAATAGAAATTGCCTTCGTGGAAAAGCTTGAGTATGACGAAGAAAGTATAATTGATACCTCTCCCTTGCCGTCCCTTGTTCTGCTAAGGCTTGGAGAAGGGGAGGAACTATGGGATATCGCTCGGGAAAATTGTTCCTCGGTAGAGGCTATTATGGAAGTGAACGAGATAACGGCGGTGGAAGATAAAATAGGCAAACTGATAATAATTCCTAAAACAAATTAAGAGATTAAGACATATATTGCCAATAGCCCTCAGCTTTTTTAGTTTTTCTATTGCCAAGAAGGGGCAATTGTGCTAAAATACCATGGATAAAATTTATAACAAGGGGCTGTTAATATATGTCTGGACATTCCAAGTGGCACAATATACAGAAAACCAAGGGCGCTGCCGACGCTAAACGCGCACAGGCCTTCACCAAGATCGCTCGTGAAATGATCGTTGCCGTTAAAGAAGGCGGCAGCGGCGATCCCAACAATAACTCCCGCCTTGCAACCGTTATTGCAAAGGCAAAGGCAGCAAATATGCCTAACGATAACATTAAGCGCACCATCGATAAAGCTCTCGGAGCAGGAAGCACCGATAACTTCGAGAAGGTCGTTTATGAGGGCTATGGCCCCTGCGGCGTTGCCGTTATCGTTGATGCTCTTTCCGATAACCGCAACCGCACTGCATCCGAAGTTCGCCATATCTTTGATAAGTACGGCGGAAACCTTGGCGCTTCCGGCTGCGTAAGCTGGAGCTTCGATAACAAGGGCGTTATCATCATTGATAACGAGGACGAAGAGCTGGATGAAGACGAAGTCATGATGGAAGCTCTCGATTGCGGCGCTGAAGACTTTGAGCCCGATGGCGAGACCTTCACCGTCTACACCACTCCCGAGGATGTTGCAGCTGTTTCCGAGGCTCTCACCGCCAAGGGTTATAAGCTTCTCTCCGCTCAGGCTGAGATGATTCCCCAGAACGGCTACATCAAGCTCACCAACGAGGACGATATCAAGAACATGACCAAGATGATTGATATGTTCGAAGATAACGATGACGTTCAGAACGTCTACCACAACTGGGAGCAGGAATAATTTAATTTAGTGTTATTATAATCACCCTTTTGCAGTTACGCAAAAGGGTGATTTTTATATACAAAGAATGTATTTCGGAATAAAACTCCTTCTTGACAAAAGTGGTCTATTATTATAGACTAAACTTAAGAAGTCTACAATAATAGACCAAAGGAGGTATTACTGTGACTAAGGAATTAATTCTCTGTGAGAGCGATTACCGTTTTATGAGTGTCATATGGGATAACGAGCCCCTTTCCTCCGGTGCGCTGGTGGAAAAATGCGCTCAGGTACTGGGCTGGAAAAAATCCACCACATATACAATGCTTAAGAAGCTCTGCGAAAAGGGCTTCGCCACCAATGAAAAAAGCATGGTTTGCAGCCTTATAGCCCGCGAGAGTGTGCAAAAGGCGGAGAGCGAAAGAATAGTGGAGCAGACCTTCTCAGGCTCTCTTCCAAGTTTCCTTGTGGCTTTTTTGGGCGGCAAGACCATATCCGAAAGGGAGGCCGAGGAGCTTAAGCGGCTCATAGATTCCCATAAGGAGGCTTGAGGTAATGGAAAACTTCCTTGTGAGTTCCTTTTTGAAAATTCTCAATATGAGCATGACGGCATCCTATATTATCATAGCCGTTATAATTGCCAGATTTCTGCTGGGTAAAGCGCCCAAGAAATATTCCTATGCATTATGGACTGCGGCAGCATTTCGACTTGTCTGTCCTGTTAGCTTTAAGTCGGTCATATCAATATTTTCACTGAAGCCTTTTAATATCCCTGTTGAGGATGTCAATGCCGGCTCTCAGGCGGGAGAGATAGTACATTTTCCCGAAAACTTTGAATATATGGCTCAGCCGGAGATACAAACAGGTATTCCGGCTCTCGACCCGGTGGTTAACGGCTCTCTGCCTGCGGCCACACCGATGACCAGCGCGAACCCGATTCAGATATGGGAATTTGTGGGAGCGATAGTGTGGGTGATCGGCATAGTGATTTTGCTTGCAGTAAGTCTTGTAAGTCTGCTGAGGCTTTGCAGCAGACTCAAAACGGCAACTGTGCTCAATGGCAATGTGCGGCAGAGCGAAAATGTGCGAAGCCCCTTTATTATCGGTCTATTTAATCCGATAATTTATATTCCCTATGGCGTTGAAGAACCCGCCTTGACTTATGTACTAGCCCATGAGCGGGCGCATATTAAACGGGGGGATCATATTATTCGTATACTGTCGTGGCTTGTTTTGTGCCTTCATTGGTTCAACCCACTTGCGTGGTTGGCCTTTTACCTTATGGGACGGGATATGGAGCTAAGCTGCGATGAGAAGGTGCTGGCGAAAATGAGGGATAGAGCGGGCTATTCTGAAACCCTACTGTCATTTTCCTGCCGCCGACGTTTTCCTGCGCCTACACCTTTGGCCTTCGGCGAGAGCAGTGTGGGACGAAGAATTAAAAACGCTCTTAAA
>JAFYUG010000112.1 GCA_017558545.1 Oscillospiraceae bacterium
CCTGCAAAGAAACTCATACCGCCGCAGGAGCCTGCATTGCCCATGAGGTCGAAGCCTGCATTACAAAATGCCGACGCAGAATGGAAAAGGCTATACCAAAGTCCTTTACCCCAGCCGAACATAGGCACGAAGCGCACGGCAAGCAGCAGCGCACCGCCCACTTCAGCAAAGGCAGTTATTCTGAAAAGGCGGTTAATAAGCTTCATTATGCCGCCAACCTGAGTGCTGTTAAGGCTTTCCACCATAACCTCTCTCTGTCTGAGGCCTACACGTCTGCGCATAAGCATAAAGAAGAGAGTTGCAATGGTCATAACTCCCAGACCGCCACCCTGGACCAATATAAATATGACAACATGGCCAAAGGCCGACCACTAGTCCAAAGTGCTCACCAAGGTGAAGCCTGTTACCGTGGATGCGGAAACAGCTGTGAAAAAGGCCGTGGTGAACTCAGCGCGCTCCCCTGAAAATGTCGCAAAAGGCAGGCTCAAAAGCGCAGTTCCGGCAGCAATCAATATCAGAAATCCCAGCGCGATTATCTGCACATGGCTTAATCTGAGTTTTAGTTTCTTCTTCATTATGTTAACCTAATCACTTTTTCCAAATCTGAGGAAATGCAAGGACAAGAATGGGATAAATCTCAAGACGTCCTATCAGCATAGTCACAGAGAGGATGATTTTTGAGAATGCGGAAAAGCCGCTATAATTCATAGTTGCACCAACGCCATCCATTCCGGGACCCACATTGCTAAGGCAGCTGAGTGCAGCTGTGAAGTTGGTTTCCATGGAAAATCCATCCACAGTTACCAAAAGTGTGGCAAAGGCCAAGGTGAGGAAATAGAGGAGGAAATAATTGCTGACCGCGGTGGCAGTATCCTCTTCCAAAATTTCTCCATCCAAATATATAAGCTTAACTCTTTGGGGATTAATAGCCTTATAAATAGCTCTTTTTGCATTTCTGAAGAGCACCAAAATGCGGACAACCTTGGGGCCGCCGCCTGTGCTGCCTGCGCAGGCACCGATGAACATAAGCATAACCAGCACAGTTCGGGAAATCTGAGGCCAAAGGTCAAAGTCCACCGTGCAAAAGCCGCTGGTGCTGATAATGGATATAACCTGAAAAGCGCTATGGCGAAGGCCTTCTCCGAAGCTTTGGAAATAGCCACGGGTATTCACAGTTACCATGACCACCGCCAGAAGGACAATTATGAAAAAGCTTCTAAGCTCATCATCTCTGAAAACTTTCTTAAACCTTCTGAGAAGGAGGAGGAAATAGATATTGAAGTTCAGAGAGAAAAGGAACATGAACACGGTTGTGACCCACTGGGTATAAGCGCTATAGGAAGCCAGGGAGTCATTTTTAATGGCAAAGCCGCCTGTGCCGGCCGTTCCGAAGCTTATGGTTACCGCATCAAAAAGGGGAACTTTGCCAATTACAAGCAAGCTAGCCTGCAGCACAGTGAGGAAAATATAGATGGCATAAAGAATGCCGGCGCTGCGCTTCATTCTGGGCACAAGCTTGCTTATCTTTATACCGGGGCTTTCGGCGCGGAGAAGATGCATATTCTCGCCACTATCCTTGCCGGTTAGGGGGCTGAGTGCCATCATAAACACCAAAACACCCATACCGCCCAGCCAATGGGTGAAGCTGCGCCAATAGAGCGCAGACATGGGCAAAGCTTCAACATCCCCAAGAATGGTTGCGCCCGTTGTTGTAAAGCCGGAAACCGTTTCAAAAAAAGCGTTCACATAGTTGGGAATAGCTCCGCTGATGGTAAAGGGCAGAGCGCCAAAAAGAGAAACTGTTATCCAGCTCAGCCCCACGGCCACAAGTCCTTCTCTGGCGAAAAACTGCTTTCTTTTTGGCTTAATGAGCACAAAAGGAAGACTTATCACCAGCAATATGCCCATAACGATGGCAAAGGCCATGAAAGACGCACTCTCGCCCTTTGCATAGGCAATAAGCAAGGCCGGGAGCATAAAAAGGGCCTCAACGGAAAGTATCTTGGCGATAATATTTATTATCATCCTGTAATTCATAAACTTAGCCCTCAGACACAAAAATGTCGTTCAAATCCAAAATAACTCTGTCGGAAGAGTTTATGACTATAACGGTGTCCCCTTCCTCGAAGCTATCAAAGCCGCCGGGAATGATGGCCTTGCCCATTCGGTTTATGCAGGCAATGAGTATATTGGGCTTGAACTTTATATCCTTAAGCATCTTGCCAAGATGGCGGCAGGAGGAAGTTACATTGAACTCAAGGGCGTCTATGCGTCCATCCACAAGATGATGGAGAGTGAGAACGGAGCTATCGCCTGTGTTCTGCATGGCGCGGACATAGGCAACAATTGTGTCGGCGCAGAGCTTCTTGGGGCATACAAGGCGGCTTACGCCCTTATCGGCCAGCAAGGAGCCATACTCGCTGCGGTTCACCTTGGTTATAACCTGGGGCACACCCTCATGGCTTAAGTACATGGAGAGGATGAGGTTTTCCTCATCAATATCGGTGAGGGTGGCAACGGCGTCCATCTGGTCTGCGTGCTCATTTTTCAGCACCTCTTCGTTGGAGCCATCGGCGCAAATTACCTCCACATCGGGATATCGAGCGGCAAACTGAGCTGCCTTATTGGCATTGCGCTCAATAACCTTCACTCTCGCTCCCGCTTTAACAAGAAGATATGTGAGATAATCCGCAACAACACTTCCGCCGATTATCATAATGTTTTTAGCCTTTTTAAGCTTGAGTCCCGATGCATTAAGCATCTTTACTATTTCCGTTGCGCGGGCGCACACAGAAAGCTTGTCCCCTGCCTTGATTTCAACACTGCCGTCTGGAACTATAACCTCGTTACCCCTTCTAATGGCGCAGACAAGGGCTTTGCAATGAAGCTTTTTATTGAAATCGGGAAGCTTCAAGCCATCCAGCACACTGCCTTCTTTGGCGTTTATTTCAACAATTTCCACGCGGCTTTGGGGGAAACTATCGCGGCGAAGAACTCCGGGAATTCCCAAAATAGAAAACATTTCTCTTGCCGCATTAAGCTCGGGGTTGATGGTCATGGAAAGACCGAGCTCGTCTTTTATATAATACATCTGCTCTGCATACTCGGGGCTTCTTACGCGGGCAATGGTATTGGCGCAGCCAAGCTTGCGGCCAAATATGCAGCAGAGTATATTCAGTTCATCCTGAGCAGTGCAGGCGATGAGCAAATCCGCATGAGCGGCATCAGCTTCTTTGAGAACGTCCAGATTAGCACCGTTGCCGCAAATAGCCATAAGATCAAGGCTATTATTGATTTCTTCAACAACGCTGCTTTGGGAATCTATAACGATTATATCATGGCCTTCACGGGTAAGCTGACGCACAATGTCATGGCCAACCTTGACTCCGCCTATTAAAACAATCTTCATATGGGCAGACCTCCAGATATAATTTA
>JAFYUG010000113.1 GCA_017558545.1 Oscillospiraceae bacterium
ATTGCCAAGTCTTCCGATTATAAGGTTCGTAACAGCCTCACCGTTTCTGTAGGAAGTACCAAGGTCGCCCTGGAACATTCCGACCAAAAATCTGCCATAGCGCAGAAGAGACGGGTCATCAAGACCAAGCTCTGCCCGCTTCATCGCTATCGCTTCTGCGGTGGCGCCATTGCCAAGAATTATCTTTGCAGGATCGCCGGGGGCCTTATCCAAAATTGCAAATACCAGAAAAGTGGCGCCGATAAGAACCGGTATAGTCCACAGTAATCTTTTAATTATATATTTTCGCATATTATGCCCAAACTTCCTTGAGAACTCTGAGGGTATTGCCGCCAAGAACCTTGGCAATTTCCTCTTCCTTATAGCCTCGGCGTACAAGCTCTCTGACAAGGTTCCAGGAAGCTTCAGTGGGATTTTCAAGATACTTTACAAAGGGAACTTCCTCGTAGGGCACACCGGGGTCAGAGTCATACTTGGTGGAGAACAGGGCATCAAATGCGTGATGCAGACCGACGTGGTTGCCATAGAGAGTATCAGGACCAAAGGTGACATGATCAATGCCAACAAGGTTCTTGATATGCTCAAAGTGCTCCATAACGGTATCCATGGAGTGAGTCATGGTGGTGTAGGACATGGTGGTGTGGGGAGAAGCCTCAACACCGATTACGCCGCCATGCTTTGCGATTTCAACAATAACTTCATCGGGGAACATTCTCTTGATGTTCCATACGCTGCGAGTGCCAAGGTGGCTTGCAAGAAGCGGCTTCTGAGAGCATACAGCAGTCTCAAATGCAGTTCTGGGACCACAGTGAGAAACGTCAATAAGCATACCGACCTTGTTCATACGCTCAACACACTGTCTGCCGAAAACGGTCAGACCGGCATCGTTCTCTTCCTTGAGGCCGTTGCCAAGAGCATTGGACTCAGAGTAAGTAACACCAAGCTGGCGAACACCAAGACCGTAAAGAATATCGATTCTGTCGATCTCATTTTCGATGGGGCCGGCACCCTCAATGACGGGAACCCATGCTATCTTGCCCTCTCTCTTGGCGCGATAGATGTCGTCAACGGTCTTGCACTGAATGAGAAAATCCTGATGGGCAATATCGCAAAGATGGGTGCCCAGATCATGGATAATATCATTCCACTTCCAACCGGCCATAGAGGAAATGAGGTTGGTACCATCGGCAAGGTTATCAAAAACGCAGTCAAGATAGGAATATGCAAGAGCTTCGTATCCAATAAACTGACGGCCGCATCTGTATGCATTCATAAATTTACCGGGGTCGCTCATATCCTTGGGATGGAAGCAAGGATGATCATGGACAGAAATCATTACATTGTTCTTTACGATCTCCTGAACCATTGCTTCCTGCTCGTCGCTGAGAGGAATAACATGTCTTCCAACCCAGTCCCATTCAGGCCACTCTATTACAGGATAGTCAACGCCTTCTTCAAGAAATTCAAAGGACTTATATCCTTTAAAACCCGCTATTTTTACAAACTCCATGATTTTCCTCCTAATTTTTCCGAGTCGACTCGCTTTGCTGATTTGCCTTGTTGAAGCGCCAAATCAACAATAATACACAAAAAAACATATAGATTATATAACTATAACATTGGATATGTCAATCTTATATCACGTGGCAAAAAAATACTTGGCGAATATTCTCATGAAATGAAAAATTATGCGCTATTTCTGATGCAAATTTGCCATAATGCACACATTCCCATTTAAACTTCACGAAAAAAAGTCACCGTTCTGAAACTTAATTCAAATATAATTATACATGCCACTAGGTAAAAAATAAGCAATATATCAAGAAAACCTCTTATGCATAAATGATAAGCATAAGAGGTTTTAAACTTAACTTCAAACGTCCCAACCGTAATCGGCGAGCTTTGTACACTTTCTCGCGAATTCAAACCCACCTATACATAAATATTCTCTCCGGCCACATATTTTGCAATAATATTTTTTTCATCCAGTCCCAGATAAACCGCTCGCTCCATACGTTCGGCAAGGTTAAGACTCTGTGGATGAGGAAGCACGCTGTCATCCAGAACAAC
>JAFYUG010000014.1 GCA_017558545.1 Oscillospiraceae bacterium
CATGGTTGAAGAAGAGGAAGAGCGCCCCCGCAAGGAAAGGGAAATCAAGAGAAAGATATACTTTGACGAGGAGGCAACTCCCGCTTCTGAGCGCGAAGTTTTCAAAGCCGAAGCTCCCGCCGCTCCCATTGCGGCAGCCGCTCCCCCTGCCGCTCCCAAGCTCAGCGGCGAGGCCATTTGGGAAAAGACCAAGGCCGATCTTTCCGGCAATATGCCCTTCGGACTTTATCTGCTCCTCACAGACCCCACTCAGGTGGAAGCCACAATTTATGGGGACGAGCTTTTGCTCACCGTTAAAAGCTCCTTTGCCATGAATATGCTTAACCGCCCCGACATTGTTTCCAAGGTTGGAACTACCGCCGGCGGCATTGCAGGAAAGGCCCTCTCCGCAAGAATGGTGGAGCCCGGCGCAGTTCCCGCAGCCCCCGCGTCAAGCGCTCCCGCTGCCGGTATGCCGGATAAGCTGGACGAGCTTGGCAAGTTTGAAGTTGTCAGCTTCAAGTAAAAAAGTTAATTAATTATTTTTGATAAATCACTCATACAGGAGGAAATTAAAATGGCAAAAGGCGGATTCCGTGGCGGCAGCTACGGCGGCATGAACCAGATGCAGATGATGAAGCAGGCTCAGAAGATGCAGCAGGATCTTCTGAAAATGCAGGAAGAGCTTGAGCAGGCTCAGTACACCGCAAGCGCAGGCGGCGGCGTTGTTAGCGCAGTTGTCAGCGGCAAGCGCGAGCTTGTTTCCCTCACCATTGACCCCGATGCAGTTGATCCCGAAGATGTTGAGATGCTTCAGGACATGGTCATCGCAGCAGTTAACGAGGCTCTTCGCAAGTGCGAGGATGCTTCCTCTGCCAGCATGAGCCGTCTCACCGGCGGACTCAATCTGGGATTCTGATAAAACATAAACCCGACAAAAAAGCCCGAACCGTGATTTTTCATGGTCCGGGCTTTTTCGTTTTTTCATTTATACGTCTCTTCCGACTTGCTCTCCAAAATCAGATATGCCCCTATGTATGCATTTTCTTCTCCCATGGGGTCAATGCCATCATAGCTTATCCTTTGTATGCCGACTATATTTCCGTCAACATAGTTTGTAAAGATAACGCTGCATTTATATTTATAATCCATGCTCCATGCATTTCTAAAATTCCAATCCGTAAGAAACCACGTTTGGGGCTCTACTGAAAACACCATGTCCTGCGTGCCCGTTTCTGTGATTTTTCCTGTGTATTCTTTTCCGTAGATGCTCTCCAAATCCGCTTTCAAATCGACGGCAGCGGAGCCGCTATAATAATATCCAATACCAAACAAATAAATGATGGCAGCAATCAAGCACAAAACGATAAATATAGTTATCAGCTTTCTTTTCATTGATTTTGTCCTCCTTATCAAATTTTGTTGGTTCATATATTTTAACATAAAGGGGAGATATATACAACAATGTTCCAACCTAATCGCATCGGGCGAACACAAGACCCTTCCCTGCGATTTGAAGTAATAGGTAAGAGGTAACAGTGAAGAAGTAGAGCAATATTTTAGTCATTGCGAGGAGCCGCAGGCGCTCATGGCAATCCGTAGTCCTAAAAGCGGCGTGCCGAGGTCGGGACTATCAGCATAATTTAACTACCAAGCACCCCAACATCTTCCCTCCTCGCGGCATAGCCGCTGCGGTCGGTTGCTAAAAACATGCCACCGGCATGTTTTCTTAACGCACCGACGCCCTA
>JAFYUG010000114.1 GCA_017558545.1 Oscillospiraceae bacterium
CCGACTACGGCGGCCGGCAGGGCAACTATATGACCGTGAAGCTTCGTATAGCCGAAAAGCCCACGGCAAATTATGACGAGTACACCATTGCCTATTTGGCAACGGAAGTTTGCTATGGCCTTTCCTATTGGGTATATATCCTGATATTGGCAGCGGCGGTGCTCTTTATTCTCTCTGTTATCTTCCTTCTCAATGCAGCAGGCCACCGCCGCAAAAAAGAGGGAGTTACCTCCGCATGGACTACCAAAATCCCCTTCGACCTGCTTACGGCGGCAGTATTTTTTGTTGGTGTGTTCAGCATATTCCTTATTGAGGAGCTAAGCTGGCACACAGACTATATTGAGCTTGCGGTCTTTTTCATGGGGCTTATTCTTGTTTTCGATGCCGGCATTGCCCTTCTTTGGCTCATGAGCGGAGCGCTGAGAATAAAGCTTGGCCGCTGGTGGGAGTGCACCGTAATATTTATGGCGCTTCGTCTATGCTGGCGAGTGGTGAAATGGACTTGGAGAAAGTGCCTCAAGATTCTGAGCAAAATTTGGAAGGGCGCAGTTCGCATTTTCGGCGGCATTGGCCTCTACTGGAAAGCCAGCATAATCTTCGCCGCTGTTTGCGTGGTGGAATTCATCGTTATTTTGGCCACACAATGGGGTCTTGGAGCAGAGGTAGTCCTTTGGTTTATAGAAAAGCTGGTATTCCTGACGGGTCTTATTTTCCTCTGCGGCTTTCTCAACGAGCTTTATAAATGTGGCAAAAATGTGGCAGAAGGCAACATGGACTACGAGGTGAACACCCGCGGCATGCCCTCCCAGTTTCGTGAGCACGCGGAAAACCTGCGCTCCCTCTCCGGAGCGGTGAGCAAGGCCGTGGAGCAGCGCATGGTGTCCGAGCGGATGAAGACGGAGCTTATAACCAATGTGAGCCACGATTTGAAAACTCCCCTCACAAGTCTGATTAACTATTCTGACCTCATCTGTCGAGAAAACTGCGATAACCCCAAGCATGGGGAGTATGCGGAGGTGCTGAACCGTCAAAGCCAGCGAATGAAGCGGCTTATTGATGACCTTGTGGAGGCCAGCAAGGCATCCAGCGGCAATATGGATATTGAGCTTGCCCCGCTGAGAGCCGATGTGCTTTTGTCGCAGGCGGCAGGAGAATATGAGCAGCGCTTTGCCCAGCAGGGGCTTACCTGCGTGGTGAAAAGCGGAGATAAGCCTGTAAGCATCATGGCTGACGGCAGGCGGCTTTGGAGGGTTTTGGATAACCTCATGAGCAACATCTGTAAATATGCCATGCCCGGAACGAGAGTGTATTTGGCCTTGGAGGAGAAGGGGGCAAGTGTGGAGCTGAGCTTTAAAAATACCTCCCGGGAGATGCTGGATCTAAGCCCCGAGGAACTTATGGAGCGCTTTGTCCGGGGCGATAGCTCCCGCAGCAGCGAGGGCAGCGGCCTTGGTCTCAGCATTGCCCGCAGCCTCACCCAGCTGCAAGGCGGCGAAATGGATATAGTCTGCGACGGCGATTTGTTCAAGGTCACCCTGACCTTCCCCGCGGTGAAATAATAAAGAAGGCGAATGTGCAATACATTCGCCTTCTTTGTTTAAAGCCTTCTCCTTGAGGAGAAGGTGCCCCCGAAGGGGGCGGATGAGGTGTTGTTGGGGTAACGGATTGCCACGTCGCTGTGCTCCTCGCAATGACCATATTTAATGACCATATTTATAGAAATCACCTCAAATTGTAGGGGCGAACTGTGTTCGCCC
>JAFYUG010000115.1 GCA_017558545.1 Oscillospiraceae bacterium
ATTTTCTTCGAAGTATTGCTGGAAAAGATACACTTTGGAGCGTATAAATCCCTATGTGAGTCCGCCTTTTGGGGGAGCTGTCAGCGAAGCTGACTGAGAGGGGGGGATTAGCCGATGCCCAATGTCTTCCTTATTATCTTTGCCATTTCCTTGCCCATTCTCTCGTGGCTTACCTTGGAGGGGTGACCGTCGGCACCGATGCCTTCGGTCATGGTGTTGAGCTTACCAAGCTTTTCCCAAACTATGCGCTTATCGCCGCTCTCGTTGGCATAAGCGGAGGCCACAGAGATAATTTCGTCCCAAAGGTAATAGTCCATAGAGCCGAGGGTGCAGATTATCCAGGGCTGAGGGCCGTTTTCCCTGCGGATAAGCTCAATAAGCTCCCTGTAGCTTTTGCGGAAATACTCAGGATAATCCTCGGGGAAGCCCATGTTGGAGCATTCATTGGCATCGTTGGTGCCGAGATTTATGATGATGGCGTCCTTGGGATTGTCGGCAAAATCATGTTTGCGGAAGCTATCTTTGCCCTTTTTGCGCTCCAGGGGGGTATCCACATTGGCATACATGCTGAGCATACCGCGGTTAATCATGCGGGAGAAGAAAATAGGCTCATTTACGCTGCATCCCGTCACGGCGATGATGCTCAAATCTGCACTCAGCTCTCTGGCGGCAAGGTGGGCGTAGCCAATTTCGCTATTCTCCTCCTCGGTTTTAAAGCCGTCGGTGGTGGACTCGTTGCCGTAAGAGCAGGTGATGGAGTCGCCCACAAACTCAAGCTGCAAGGCCTTGGGAGGGGGAGGGGGCAAAAACTCTCCGTCGGTCTCAAGGGCTATAAGGGCGCATTTGCCCATAACATTTTCGGAAATTTTCCGTATAAGGGCGCTGTGCTCACCCTCCTCGCCGCAAAATATCTCCACCCACTGCTCTTTCCCGGTGAGCTTATGGCGCTGCAAATCGCCCTTATCGGTGTGCCAGCCAATAACAGGGGAGAGGGTGATGGGCTCATGCTCAAAGGGCGCGGTCATCTGCTCGTCCATGGCGGCGAAGCAGGCTTTCAGACTCTTGCCGCGAAAGCGCATTTCAAAGCCGCAGAGAGTCCAGTTAAACCATAATAGAGCCTCTTCCTCGCTTTTGTAGCAGCGACCCATTATACGCAGATAGTTATCAAAATCGGGAAAAGTAATCCTTTTCATGGATTTATCCTTTCTAAAAATGGGGAAGCCGTTAGGCCTCCCCATTATGTATTAGCTTCTTTACTGCACGGGATCCTTGCTGTAATCGCCGCCGTTGCCGCCGGAGAAGTGGAGAACGTCGGTTTCCAGCTCGTGGACAAGGATGGGGCTATGGGAGAGCTTTCTGGGGATGAATACCAGAGTGCTCTTGTCGGTATGGATGGTCTCGCCGCCGATGAGAAGGCTGATGTCGCCATTAAGCTCTTCGGGCTTATCGGGATTGCCGCCGATGAAGGCAACAAACTCGTCGAGGTTATCGTGGACATGGTTTTCGGGGCCGGTATCGTTGGTGGTGTGGAACCAAACAGCCTCGGTGTAGGGAGCGCCTGCCAGCTTAACGCCGTCAATCCAAAGGAGGAAGGTGAGGAAGCCTGCGGGAGCCTCGGGGATGAAGCCGCTTACGGGAGCATACTTAACAATGCGGTGGCCTGCATACTTGCCAGCCTCAGCCTTGGCCTCGGCGGGGAAGGATTTATAGAACTCGTCGTCCACGTGCATGATGTAGTGGAGAAGAGGCTTTTTCACATCCTTAACGGAAACGATGTTGTGGGCGCAGCCCTTGGGAACAAAGACGAAGCAGGTATCGGAAAATACCAGAGTATCGTTTTCCAGCCGGAACTCGATGGTGGCATTGAGGTTTTCGTGGTCTTTGGGATCGCCGCCGATGAACATATGGAGCTCGTCGCTGTCATGGGCGATGAGACCATCGGTGGTGAGATCCTTGGCTATCCAGTGAACGCAGCCGAAGAAGCTGCCGGGGATAAGGCTGCCGTCAATGCAAACGGCGGGACGGATGGCGTCTGCGGGGGTGCATTCAAACTTGGGAATGGGGCAGGAACCGCCCTTTGCGAAATACTTTTCATACTGTGCCATAATTTTGCACCTCTTTCTGAAGAATATGGGGGCGCTTTAGGGTTTAAGTGTATTTTCTATAAAATCGCGGGCAACATCGGGACAATGGTTTTCGTGCCACGCAAGAATTATAAACTGCTCCTGAACGGGATGGTTGATTTTGAAAAGAGTTATTTCCTTGGGGAAACGTTTTGCAAAATCAAGGCCGTCAATGGTGAAGCCATCGCCATTTTTAACGGCGATTTCTATTTTCTGACGGGTGGGCTCATAGCTGAGAGCCTTGGGCTCGAAGCCGTAGCGGCGGCAAATGCGGACTGCTCTCTCTTCCGGTTCCTGCATTTCTGCGCCGGAGAGAAGATAAAGGGTGGAGTCGGCAAGGCTCTTCATGTCCAGTTCCTTGCTGTTTATCATGGGATGGCTGCTGGGAACGGCGAAATAGGAGTCAACTCGCCTGATGTTGACCTTTTTGATGTTTCGCAATGCGCCAAAGCCTATGCCGAAGGTGAAAATGCAGTCGAGAAAGCCGTAAATAAGCTTGTCGCGAAGTTCGGAGAAGGGATAAAACTCCAAATCCAGCTTAAGCTCAGGGTGAAGGGTCTGATGGGCCTGAATGATGGGGGTGGCAAGGGATTTAACCTCGTCGCTTTCCAAACATCCAATGCGTATAACCTTTTTGCCAACATAGTCAAGGCCGGTTTTGGCCATGTTAATTATGTCGTTAAGTCTGTTCATTTGGTCGGAAAATTCCCGGTAGAGAATTTTGCCGGCGTCTGTGAGGACGGCGCCTTTGTCGTTTCTTTCGAAAAGCTGAAGCTCCAGCGCGTCCTCAAGACACTTGATGTTCCGGCTAATGCTGGATTGATGAAGAAACAGGCTGCTTGCTGCGGAAGAGAAGCTCTTGTGGGCGGCAACGGTAAGGAAAACTTCTATCTGCTTTAAGCTTATGCTTCCAAATTTGTCGTCCACAATTTTTCACCTGCCTTAGTTAGTTTTAGATGGTGCCTATTGCTCGGGCAACCTTGTATGCCTGGCTGGTGGCGTTGAGAATAGTCTGAGGCACTATGCAGTCGCCAATGGGATAAAACTCAGGTGCGCAGGGGGCGAGGGCAACCATTTCCTCGGAGAGAGCGCGTCTGCCAACGGCGTAAACAACGCTGTCCGCGTCAATATGGAAGCTTTCGCCGTCCTTGATGCAGGTAACGCCGCTTTCGTCTATCTCGGTGGCTCTGGTGAGGAAGCTGATGGGGATGTTGTAGCGCTGAAGCTGAACATTAACGCCCTTCATGTGCTGGAAGTTGCCGCCGTCGCTGGCCTTTTCAGCCATTTCAACAACCTGAACCTGCTTGCCCAGCA
>JAFYUG010000116.1 GCA_017558545.1 Oscillospiraceae bacterium
ATCACCGCCATGCTGAACAATGACCCCGGCGCAGACGTTGAAAGCCTCACCGAGATCTTCAACGATGTTATCGGCGGCGTTCACACCGCCCTTGTTACCTACGCAGCCCGCGACAGCGAGTTTGACGGCTATTCCATCAAGGCCGGCGAGTATCTGGCTCTTATGGACGGCGCACTTCTCGGCAGCTACGACACCATGCTTGCCACCATGGAGAAGCTCAACGCAGCTCTCGCCGAAATCGACCCCGAGTTCATCTCCGTCTATTATGGCGAGGATGCCGAAGAGGGCGGCGGCGAAAAGACCATGAGCTATCTCACCAAGGCCTTCCCCGATGCTGAAATCAGCCTCATCAACGGCGGCCAGCCCGTTTACTATTACATGATAAGCGCAGAATAAGCTATCTGCCACATTGAAATAAAAGTACCCTGCAATCCGATGCACTGCAGGGTACTTTTTATTTTATTATTTATGCTTACTTTTCCAAATTCATGCGCTTGCCGGATACAAACACATCCTTGATGTTGATATCATCGTCAAATACGCAAAGGTCGGCGTCATAGCCAACATGGATTGCGCCCTTGCTGTTTTCAAGGCCAAGGACCTTTGCAGGATTATAGGTCATCATCCTGACGGCCTCATATACTTCAAGACCTGCCAAATTGCACATGGTCCAAATGCAGCGGTTTGCGGTGCATACGCTGCCTGCGAAGCAGCTGCCGTCGGGGACGAAGGCAACGCCGTCGCGGATGATGGCATCCTGACCGTTTTCAAGGCTGCCAAGGCGGACAATGGAGCCATCGGGCATACCTGCGCCTCTTACAGCGTCGGTTATAAGGGAAATCTTGTCATTATCCTTCAGCTTGAGGATAAGGCGCAGCAGCTCGGGAGGCAGATGCTTGCCGTCGGAAATTATCTCAACATTAAGCTCGTCCATAAGATATGCGCTTTCCACCAGACCCAAATATCTATAAGCATTATGTCTGCGCAGCATACTCATGGCAGAATAGAGGTGGGTTACAAGGCTTGCGCCTGCGTCCACAGCCTGGGCTATATTCTCATACTCTGCGTCCGTATGGCCAAGGGACAGCACAACGCCCATCTCCTTGAGCTTGCGGCACATTTCCATGGCACCGGGCAGCTCGCTGGCGAAGGTGATGCGCTTGATATCCTCGCCGCCCATGGCGATAACCTTCTCCACGTGCTCGGCCTTGGGCTCGATTATGTAGGCGGGGTCGATGGCGCCTGCCTGCAGGGGAGAGAGGTAGGGACCTTCCAAATGGACGCCGTAAAGATGGGGCTTATCCTCGGTGCTTACTTTTGCCTCGCGGAATGCGGAAAATACTCTTTCCAGCTCCTCATCGTTGCAGGCCACGGTGGTGGGCAGCAGGAGGGTTGTGCCGTGGCGCATATGCTCTCTTGCAGCGCCAAGCATGGACCGGGCAGTGCCATCCATGAAGTCATAACCGCCGCCGCCATGAACATGGAGGTCAATGAAACCGGGGCTTACATATCTGCCTTCGGCATCATAGCATTCATCGGCCTGAGGCCAAAGCTCGGAGGTGATGGCCTTGATTATGCCATCTTCAATTATTATGCCGCCGGAAACAACGCCGTCAGCCAAAACGATGCGAGCATTGGAAATTGCAAGAGTCATATTACACCATCTTCTTTCCCGCCTGTGAGGCGTTCGTAAAAATAATTTTCATAATTTATCAACAAGAATATTCTAGCACCTTTTGTTTTTCTTTCAAGTGTTTCCGCTCCCATCGTCTGCCGCGGGGAAGATTTTCTCTCTATTGCACAAAATGCCCCCATCCATTTTGCGCCTTCCGAGAGAGGCGGAAAAATAGGGGCAGGTTTCCCTGCCCCCCAATATTTATTTTCTGAACTTCTTATCAAAGGCGGGGTTATAGCCATAGAAATTGCGGCTGCCCATATCTCTTTTCACATTTTCCAAAGTTTCGCCGAAGCGCTGGAAATGGACTATCTCCCTTTGGCGCAAAAACCTTATGGGGTCAAGGATATCGGGGTCATCCACAAGGCGGATGATATTATCATAGGTGGTGCGGGCCTTCTGCTCCGCGGCCATGTCCTCATGAAGGTCGGTTATGGCGTCGCCCTTGCTTTGGAAAACCGTGGCGGAAAAGGGGGTGCCGCTTGCCGCCTGAGGCCACAGGCCAAGGGTATGGTCAACGAAGTATGGCTCAAAGCCCTGAGCTTTTATCTGATCAACGGTCAAGTCCTTGGTAAGCTGATGGACTATGGCGCAGATCATCTCCATGTGGGAAAGTTCCTCCGTGCCTATATCCGTCAGAATTCCTGCCACATCGCGCCAGGGCATAGCGTATCTTTGGCTGAGATAGCGCTGGCTGGCGGCCAGTTCTCCGTCGGGGCCGCCGAACTGGCTTATGATGATTTTGGCGGCGCGGGCATCGGGGCGCTTTATCTTAACGGGGTATTGAAGGCGTTTTTCATAGCTCCACATACTTTATACCTCTCTTTCCCATGGCCAGGGCTGGGCAATCCAGTTCCATTTTTCGCTGCCGCCTGCTCTATATGCCTCCATGGGGCCATATAGGCTTTCATAGCTCTCCAAAAGCTTTTCCCTCTTCTTCCGCATAACGGAATAGGCGCTGAGAGCCTCTTTCTCGCAGGGGTGGGTATCAAGGAAAAGCCTCAGCTCATCCATGGTGAAGCTTATGCGGGCTATCTCCTTTTCAAGGGCGCATTTGCTCAGCATCTCACCGCGCCTCCTTTCCCTCGAAGGGCATATAGAGGCCATGGAACATAGTTCCCTTTTCAAGGGCGGTTTCCGGCTCATATAGATGCTCGAAGCTCTGCATGGGCACACTTGCAATGGCAAGGGGCAGCTCTTCGCAATACTTATTATCCATATCTTTCTCCCTTTCATTTATGGTTTCTGGAAAGCCAAAGCCTTCCTGCCCATTCTATGTCTGCTCTTGGGATATGTTGATTTCCACCGCCTGCTATGATATTCTGAAAGCAGGATAATCTTCTCGTTGGAGGGGGAAATTATGAAGGAAATAGATATGCTCACATGGCCTCGCAGGGAGATTTTTGAATTTTTCTCCCATACCTCCCGACCCTTTTACTCCGTGGGCTTCCGTATGGATGTTGCCAAGGCTTACCGCTTCGCCAAAGCCAAAGGTCTCAGCTTTTATTACGCCATGACCTATCTTGTCACCGAAGCTATGAACAGGGTGGAGGCTTTTCGCTATGCCATATGCGATGGCAAAGTTTATCTGCTCCCCCGCCGGGAACCCAGCTTCACGGACATGAAAAAGGATGCTCAGTTTTTCCATATCTGCACCATGAGCGCCGAGGGCAGCATTGAGGAATTCTGCCGCAAGGCTGCGGAAAACAGCTCCTCTCAGGAGTGTTTTATTAACTACGCCGATGAGCGCGGCGACCTTATATATGTCTCCTGCCTCCCCTGGCTTGAGCTCACCGGCCTCACCAACGAAGGGGAGCTTGCCAAAGATGACACTATCCCCCGCATTTCCTGGGGTAAGTTCGTTCCCGAAGGGGATAAGCTCATGATGGGCTTTTCTCTTGAAGTTAACCACCGCTTCATAGATGGCGCAGACATAGGCCGCTTTACTGCGGAATTGGAAAAGCTTATGGATGAGCTTTGATAATTCGCAAAAACGGGTCGTCGGGGACGCCGACCCCTACAAT
>JAFYUG010000117.1 GCA_017558545.1 Oscillospiraceae bacterium
CCGAATTGTAGTTCCGCTTTTAAAGCCCCCCTTTTCAAGGGGGGAAGCCTTGCAAAGCAAGGCAGGGGGGATAAAGCTAAAAAATAGCTTGTATTTAAGTTATGCGTAATCCTTACCCTTATCCCCCAGTCACCTTCGGTGACAGCCCCCTTGAGAAGGGGGCCTTTAAAGGCGAAATCTTGGTTTTCCGCATGGCCGTAGGGGTCGGTGTCCTCTTTCAGCCCGATTTGTAGGGGCGAACTGTGTTCGCCCGCAAGGGGGCTACGGATTGCCACGTCGCCTGCGGCTCCTCGCAATGACTATAATTTTACATTGTGCTTTGTAGGGAACGGTCTTGACCGTTCCGAATTGCGCGCTAACGCGCAGCGATATGTTGCCAAGAAGGGCAAATATATGCCCTTCCTGGCAACGCGATATAGACTATCGTCTGCGATATGTGCTGCGCACGCGATATGTTTTCTTCGAAAACACATAATTGTAGGGCGTCGGTGCTTTAAATGCGGCTATTTGCCAAGCCGAAAAAATATTTTAAAAAGTTCAAAAAACCCTTTAAAAACTTCTTTACAAGGGCATATTAATATGGTAAAATACTTCAGCTTGTGCCCACGAGCTCAGTTTTGGGAGTTCCTTTCTACCCCTTAACTTAGCCGGAGGGTATGAAAAATAAGAAAGGATGTAATTTATTATGATCACCAAAGACCAGAAGACCGTAGTTATCGAAGCTAACCGCACCCACGAGACCGACACCGGTTCTCCCGAAGTTCAGATCGCTATCCTCTCCGAGCGCATCAAGCAGCTCACCGAGCATCTGAAGAACCATCCCAACGACGACCACAGCCGTCTCGGCATGTACAAGATGGTTGGTAAGCGCCGCCGCCTGCTCGACTACCTCATCAAGACTGACATCGAGCGTTATCGTGCAATCATTGCAAAGCTGGGTATCCGCAAGTAATTTTATTTTTGCGTAACCCCTCTACTGAAGGTTATGAAGGTTTAATTTATGGGGGACAATTGAATATTGTCCCCCATATTTTTTATCCCGAAATAACAAATTCCTCTTTGCCTCGCCCCTTCGGGGAGAGGTGCCGAACAAATGTGAGGCGGAGAGGGGCAGACATTATACCTGAAGCATACTTTCCCCCTCTCAGTCAGCTTCGCTGACAGCTCTCCCCAGAGGTGAGAGCCTTAAGATGTAAGTAATTTTAAGCCCGAGCGCCCATATTTTAGTATTTGGAAATAAACCCTATGATTTTATTTCCAATCCCTCAGTCAGCTTCGCTGACAGCTCCCTTTGCAAGGGAGCCTTTAAAGGTAGGGGTTTATTTCCAAGTGCTAAACCGTGGGTGCTCCCACAAACACAAATATATTAAAAAAGGAGTGCTACACAAATGATTATCAGAGAAAAGCAGTTTGACGTTAAGAATTTTGAAATCGATTTCTGCGGCCGCCCCCTGAAGATGCAGGTTGGCAAGATGGCAGAGCTCACCAACGCAGCAGTTCTCGTTCAGTACGGCGAAACCACCGTTCTCGTAACCTGCACCGCTTCCGCTCGTCCCAAGGACGGCATTGACTACTTCCCCCTCTCCGTTGACTTCAACGAGAAGATGTACGCCGTTGGCCGCATCCCCGGCTCCTTCATGCGCCGCGAGGCTAAGCCCAGCCTGCCCGCAGTTCTGGCTTCCCGCCTCATCGACCGCCCCATGCGTCCCCTCTTCCCCGCTGACCTGCGCAACGATGTTATCCTCTCCTGCGACGTTCTGAACGTTGACCGCGACTGCTCCCCCGAGATCACCGCTATGATCGGTGCTTCCGCAGCAGTTTCCATCTCCGACGTTCCCTTCAACGGCCCCATCGCCGGCATCGTCCTCGGCTGGGACGGCGAGAACTATCTCTTCAACCCCACCAAGGAAGAGCGCGAGCGCAACCTGATGACCACCACCATCGCTGCCACCCACAAGAAGATCGTTATGATCGAGTCCGAAGCCAAGGAAGTTCCCGATGACGTTATGTTCGAAGGTATCCTCCAGGCTCACGAGAAGGTACAGCCCGTTCTGGACCTCATCGACAGAATGGTTGAGGAAATCGGCAAGCCCAAGTTCGAGTATGCCAAGGCTTCCTTCGACGATGAACTTTTCGAGAAGCTTGTTGCCAACGAGTTCGAAGGCATGGAATACTGCATGGACACCGACGACAAGAACGTTCGCGAAGAGCGCGTAAATGCATGGATCACCGCTATGGAAGAGAAGTATCTCGAAGAGCATCCCGACCTCATGCAGTACATGGACGAAATCCTCTACAAGCTTCAGAAGAAGGTTGTTAAGAAGTGGCTGCTGGCCGGCAAGCGAGTTGATGGTCGTGCTATGATCGAAATCCGTCCTCTCGCCAGCGAAGTTTGCCTCATCCCCGCAGTTCACGGCTCCGGTCTATTC
>JAFYUG010000118.1 GCA_017558545.1 Oscillospiraceae bacterium
CACCACCCTGCCTGCCATCGATATAAGCACCGGCGGCGGCGCAGTTATAGTGGGCACCATAAGCTACGACGATCAGGGCTGGTGCATTGTTCCCGAGCAGCCTTTGAACATAAGCTTTAATTACTTTTTGGAAGATCCCTCCCTTTTCCCCGAAACCACAAGAATCAGCATGTTTGATCCCAAGGATGACGGCGTGGAAAAGGCCCTTTATCTTGGCAAAAAGGTCACCGTTTCCGGAACATTCCGCTTCTACCGCAACGATTTTGAAACTCTTTATTTTGCCCCCTACACCATCACCATGGGCAAAAATGCTCAATCAAGCTACGCCGCAGAGGATTTGGCCGCTCCCGAAGAGCCTCTCAACCTCTATAACCCCTCCGACCCTCTGCCCAAATATATGGATCCCATGGTTGTAAACGGAAAGTATGTCTATAACTCCTTCATGCTCTCCCGCGAGACTTTGGAATTCATGGGCAACGATTTCGCCATTTTCTATGTGGATTTCGTGGACGCCGTCCTCAACTACCAAAGGGAGGTAAGCTGCCCCGATAAGCGCTATGCGGAAATGCTCTCCACCGTTATCTACTATGAGTTCCCCCTCTTCAACGCCTGCGCAGAGCCTTTTGAATTTTTCAAGGCCTATAACAGCGAAAACGAAACCGTCACCATCAACTATCTTTATGACGAGGCCACCCACGACGCCCTTGTCGCCCGTTTCCTGAGCGCCGCCGATGCTTTCCTCTCCGCCGCCTCCCCCGAGCAGACGGACGCAGAGAACGCCAAGGCTCTCTACCACGCCATTGCTTCTGCCATGACCTATGATTACAGCGCTTTGGAAGAAATTGAACGCAAGGAAAGCTACTACGCCTATCTGGAAAACACCGGCGTATGCCTGACCTTCTCAAATATATATAACCAGCTTCTCACTCAGGTGGGTATCGACACCACCCTCGCCCACTGCGACGGCTCAGACACCATAGGCCACATTTGGTCTCTCATCACTTTGGACGGCAAGCAGTATTCCTGCGACCCCACCTATGAGCTCTCCTACGACAAGGGTCAGGGCTACCGTTTCTACGGCCTTGGCTACGCCGACACCATGGCAGACGGACGCGGAGATACCGGTATACGCGTGGGCAGATATTATCTGCAGCCTCTTACCCCCGATATGCTGGCCGAAACTTCCCTCAGCAAGTAAAGCTTAGGAGTTGATATAATGTATCTATACACTGTCATCGAGGCCATAGTGGCAATTGTGGCCTTCATCGTTTTGGCTGTATGCACCAAAAAGGCCGAAGGCGTGGTCTACGGCAGGCTGGACAAGGCAGGCCGCATCACCAACATACTTTTGACCATCGTTTATGTCTGCATCTCTCCCCTTTATCTCTTTTTCGGCATGATTTCCTCCACCCACCACCACGGTTTGCTTGGCATTTTGGGCTGGATTGTTGCCATCATCAATGCCTCCGCCGCCCTCTTCTGCGGGGTCGGTCTCGGCCTTTCCGTTATGTTCCGCAAAAAAGGCAAAAGCAAACTTAGCTTCATGATCCAGTTTTTGGGCGTGCTTGGCATAGGCCTCTGCATAGGTATGTATTGCCTTTTTGCAGGAAACCTGCTTAGCTCACTTAACTAACAAAGGAGAATTAACATGAAAAAAATCTTTGCATTTATTCTTGCAGTTTTGATGCTTTGCGCTCTTTGCGCCTGCGCAGGTGAAAGCGCAGCAACCCCCTCCGAGCCCGCAGCTCCCGCCGAACCCGCTGCCCCCTCTGAGCCTGCCGCTCCCGCCGGCCCTGAAAGCGGAACTCCCCTCGCAAGCTTTTATGAGGCAGTTTTGGCCGCACAGAGCGGCGACAAGGAAGAGCTTATCTTCTTTGAAGAGTCCAACCCCGACCTTATCGCAAGCTTTTATCCCGGCCTCGAAGCCATTGAGCTGAGCCAGCAGGCTTTCTATATGCCCCCCATCGCAACCCATCCCTGC
>JAFYUG010000119.1 GCA_017558545.1 Oscillospiraceae bacterium
ATATCTCTTGGCTCTCCCCATGGGAGAGCTGGCACGGCGTTAGCCGTGACTGAGAGGGCAATAAATGCTCAGATAATCGTAGGGACCTCTCCGTCTGCCCTTCGGGCAGCCACCTCCCCTTAAAAGGGGAGGCAAGGCCCTCCGACCTCGCTGACGCTCGGCCACCTCCCCTCGAATAGAGGAGGCTATAAATGGCTCATCCCAGCGCTTTCAAAATTTCCGAATCTTCCAAATTCACCTTTTCCACGCAGGGAGGGCAGGTGACGGAGATATTATCCCCATCGAAGGAAAGGGAAATAAGTCCCAGCTCCTCAAAAACCTTGAGGCCGATGGCGATGCGGCTATCCCACATCTGGGGAGCAAGACGCTCGAAAAGAGCGGTTTTATCAAGACAAATTCTGCCGCCGGGGCGCACAAGGCTGCGCCAAAGAAGTCCCAGCTCCTCCCGGGAGGGAGCGGCGGTTTCGGGGCAGATGGGGAAATTACCCTTCAAAATCTCATCGCTGAGGCCGCTTTTATGCAATCTCAGGTCGGTGACCAGCAGCTGCACAGTGCGGCGGGAGCGGAATTCGTTGATTTGAGGGAAGAAGGCTATATCCACCCAATCGCCGCAGCGGATGCCCAGCTCCTCGGCGGTGCGGGAGAAGAACACACATTCATAGCTGTGGCCGAATTTTTCCACAGTGAGGCGCAGGTGTCTGCCGCCGCCTATGGGAGTGATGGCGGCAAGGTTGGCTCTCGTGAGGCACAGAGTTGCGCGGGCGTTGCCGGTGCCGCAAGGCTCCATAAGCTCCAAATCCTCTATGCACTTCATGGTCAAAAGCTCGGGAGAGTCCACGCAAAGGTCAATATCCAGGGTTTTCTCACCCTCGCCGGGGTTATTGAGATAATATTCGGCAATGGCCTCGGTGAAAGCAGGGATGTTCTCCCGCTTAATGGTGAGACCGGCTGCCAAGGCGTGGCCGCCGAAGCCCTCAAGATGCTGGGAGCAGGCGGAAAGAGCCTCGAAAAGGTTAAATCCTCCGCAGCTGCGGCAGCTGCCCTTGCCCTTGTCCCCGTCCAGACAAATCATGATGGCGGGCACGTTGAAAGCCTCGGTGAGGCGGCTGGCGGCAATGCCGATAACACCCTGATGCCAGGTCTCGCAGGAGAGCACAATGGGAGTCTCAGGCTGAGCGTCCCCGATCATGTCCAAAGCCTCCCGCCAAATGTCCGTTTCCAGCATCTGACGGTCGCGGTTAAGCTGGCAGAGGTCGGAGGCTCTGTCGGCAGCGGTGCGCTGGGAGTCCGTCAAAAGCAGCTCGGCGGCCATGCTGGCCTGTCCCAAACGGCCGGAGGCGTTGAGACGGGGGGCGAGAGTGAAGCCCACATTGGTGGCGGTGATGCGCTTATCACCAAGACCTGCCTCCTCCATCAGGGCGCGAAGGCCGGGACGGGGGGAGTTCATGAGCTTTTTAAGGCCGTGCTTGACAATGTAGCGGTTTTCGCCCACAAGGGGCATAACGTCGGCAATGGTGCCAACGGCAACAAGGTCGGAGTATTCCTCCAGCATTCTCTCCGCGCTGCCTTCAAGGGCGCAAAGGAGCTTGAATGCCACGCCGACGCCTGCAAGGTCGCGGCTGGGATAGTTGCAGTCGGGGCGCTTGGGGTCCACAACGGCAATAACATGGGGCAGCTCCTCCCGGCACTCGTGGTGGTCGGTGACTATCATGTCCACGCCTATGCCGGCGGCAAAGGCGGACTCCTCCACGGTGGTAACGCCGCAGTCCACGGTGATGATGAGGCTTACGCCCCTCTCCTGCAAAGCGGCAATGGCGGAGGTGTTGAGGCCGTAGCCCTCCTCCATGCGGTCGGGTATGTAGTATTCGCAGTCCAGACCCTTTTTGCGGAGATAATCCGTCAGCATACAGGTGCTGGTGATGCCGTCCACGTCATAGTCGCCGTAAACCGCCACCTTTTCACCCATGGCAATGGCACGCATAATGCGCATAACCGCCTGAGGCATATCCGTCATCATAAGGGGGTCACCCAAAAGAGCGTCGCTGCAATCAAGGAAGGCCTTGGCCTCCTCGCTCTCTCCCAGTCCGCGTACGTTCAAAACCGCCGCCAGCAGAGGAGAATAGCCCGCATCCAGCAGCGCCGGGGGCACTATCGCGCTTGAATATGGAATTTTCCAATCTGTATAGCTCATATGATGGTTTCCTTCACATTTTATCACAATAGTATAACATTATTTTATATTTATATCAATAGATAATTGAGGGTGAGCCGCCTTTGGCGGCAATGAATTGCCCTGAAGGGCATGAATTGGTAAACCATGAATTGCCTGCGGCATGAATTGCGCCTAAAGGCGCATTAATGTATGGGTAATTCAATTCATGGCACAATGCGCCAATTCATGAGCCATTGGCTCAATTCATGATGCGAAGCATCAATTCATAACGTAGGGGCGAACTGTGTTCGATAAGCGGACGAGCAATGCTCGCCCCTACGGTGGGAAAGGAATTAAACCCAATGTCATACCGACCGAGCGAAGCGAGTGGAGCGTATCTCAATTCGGGCTGTCGAGGACGCCAGCCCCTACATCGGTGCAGATTAAAAATATAGTCATTGCGAGGAGCGCAGCGACGTGGCAATCCGTAACCCCCAACAAGCGGCGCGATGTGGGCATCGCGCCCTACAGAAAGGGGGGGCTTTAAATCACCGCGTTTAAAGGCTCCCTTGTGTAAAGGGCGCTGTCACGCGAATGCGTGACTGAGGGATTGTCACCCATTTGGGCAGACTAAAGGTTTGCACCTTTTTGGCTCCCTCTGATGAGGGAGCTGTCGCGGCGTTAGCCGTGACTGAGGGAGAGACAAATAAGCTCAGACTAAAATCTTCTCTCCCTCCGCCCCCTTCGGGGGCACCTCCCTCGTCAGAGGGAGGTATTAAATCAGCACCTTCCTCTCAAGGGGAGGCTTTAAAAGGCGAAAACCGAGGCAGAAGCCTCGGTTTTTTCACATATTCGCCAGCATATTTTCCACGGCGAAGCTCATGGCGTTTATCATCATATGAAAGCCTATGGGCAGCCAAATGGTATTGGTGCGCTCATAGAGCCAGCAAGCGGCAATGGAGAAGGGGATATACTGCAAGGCATAGACCCAGTAGCCCCAGTCACCGCTGGAGGCCACATACTGCCATGTATGAGCCACGGCAAAGAGCACAATGGTGACGGCGTAGGCCAGAAGGCGGCCGCGCTTATGGAGAGAGCCGAAAACCACGCCTCTGAAGAGCACTTCCTCCACAATGGGCACCATGAAAATGCCTGCCGCGCGGATAACTCCGCTGCTGACAATGGCAATTTCCGATAAATCCACATCGGCAGAGGCCTCCGCAGTGGAAGACCCCACCATAATCAGGCTCACGGCGTAGCTCAGGAGGTAATCAAGACCCAGCGCCATCAAAAAGCTTATAAGGCAAAAGCCCAGCTTATCCAGCAGAGCGTCATAGCCCCCTCGCAGGAAGCTCCAAAAGCACACGAAGCACACCACGATGCCTATGCCGTAATAGACCATGTTCATGATGTCCGCATTTTCCACGCCAATAGCCTCAAACACCTTGGGCAGCAGCAAACTCAGCAGCACCACATGGATGGGCAGGTAGACAAGGCCGATTACGGTCTCACGGCGGCTCATTTTATTTTCAAAGGGGTGAACTATCTTAAACATTACATTTCCACTTTTTTCTTAAGCTCCATGAGAGCCAGCATGGCCTCCATGGGAGTCATATTATTGGGGTCAAGGCGGCGGAGAGTATCCCTAACCTCGTCGGCGCCCAAATCAAGAAGGCTGATCTGGTCGGCAGGGGCTGCCTTTTCCACATTGGGGGCTGCGCCCTCCTGCTCCAGCTCACGGAGATAGGTCTTGGCCTTGGCGATGACGCTGTCGGGCACACCTGCCAGCTTTGCAACCTCTATGCCGTAGCTATCGTCGGCAGCGCCGGGGACTATCTTGCGGAGGAAAATAAGTCTGCCTCCCTGCTTTTTG
>JAFYUG010000120.1 GCA_017558545.1 Oscillospiraceae bacterium
GCTACTCCCTGGGCAGAGCATTCATCTATTCTACGCCGGAATACTCCCTGCTGAAGCTGCCTTTCCAAATCTTCCAGGCTGCTTTCGGTGCAGTGGTATCCATGCTGCTCTGCTTCTCCGCCGGCCTGCTGGCTTTCTGGGACAAGTTCTCCAATCGCTGACACTATTAGAAACATCACTCACAGGTGATTTCATTCGGGTAGCCTGAACGATATACAACTGTCAATGTCACATCCAAGAAGTTCAGATACTTCTGTTTTGTATATTATTAATGCTTTTGCCCAGCAACATTTATCTTAAAAAGGGACATCCATTTTGTTTATCATACCATGCAGATGTAATACAAGCAAGCAAAGTCCCGGCAGATATTTCTGCCGGGACTTTAACTGTTTTACGAGCACTCGCCTTTCGGTCTCGGGGTTTTGTTTTGGTGCGCGAGGCGGGACTGCGGCAGAACAGATTTCATAGTTTCTCTGAGCGCAAAAACAAAAACCCCGAAACCTTTCGGTTTCGGGGTTTTGTTTTGGTGCGCGAGGCGGGACTTGAACCCGCACGCCCGGAGTGAGCACTAGAACCTGAATCTAGCGAGTCTGCCAATTCCACCCCTCGCGCATCTTGGCGCTTGAATATAATAGCATTATACTCGTCAAAAGTCAACAACTATTTTAAGATTTTTTCAATTATATCATTTTAAGTTAGAAAAGGCGGGCGGCAGATTGCCGCCCTTACAATTTGAAGTATTAAGCAATAGTGAAGAGCTAAGAAGCGAAGCAAAATTAAAGTCATTGCGAGGACTTGGCTCCCCCTCTGGGGGAGCTGTCAGCGAAGCTGACTGAGAGGGCTGCCGTCGTGGCAATCCGTTACCCCTGCACGGCGCAATCCCTCAGTCAGCCTTGCGGCTGGCAGCTTCCTTTACACAAGGGAGCCTTTAAATGCGGAATCCCCCAAGGCGAAATGCTTTGGGGGATTATATCTCTTATTTCAAGTTATTTTCAAGCTTTTCAAGCTCTGCGCTAAGCTTCTTGGGCAGCTTTTCGCCAAACTTGCCGTAGAACTCACGGATGCCGCGGCATTCTTCCTGCCAAAGAGCCTTATCCACAGCCAAAAGCTCGGCAAGCTCATCGGCGCTCATATCAAGGCCATCGAGGCAGATATCCTCGGCCTTGGGCAACAAACCGATTTCCTTTTCCTCGGCAGAGGCCACGCCATCGGCTCTATCCAGCACCCACTGGAGAACGCGGAGGTTATCGCCAAAGCCGGGCCAGAGGAAGTGGCCTTCATCATCGGTGCGGAACCAGTTTACATTGGCAATGATTGGGGGATTAGTGAGCTTTTCGCCCATATCCAGCCAATGCTGCCAATAATCGGCCATGTGGTAGCCGCAGAAGGGCAGCATAGCCATGGGGTCGCGGCGGGTTTCACCAACCTTGCCCTCGGCGGCTGCGGTTTTCTCGCTGGCCATAATGCTGCCTACAAACACGCCATGATCCCAATCGCGGGCTTCATAAACCAGAGGCGCGGTTTTGGCTCTGCGTCCGCCGAAGATGATGGCGGAAATGGGAACGCCTGCGGGATTTTCAAACTCGGGAGAGATGCAGGGGCAGTTTTTGGCAGGAGCGGTGAAGCGGCTATTGGGGTGAGCGCCGGGAACACCGGAGCTGGGATCCCAAGGATTGCCCTTCCAATCCAAAGCGTCCTTGGGGGGATTTTTATCCATGCCTTCCCACCAAACGCCGCCATCGGATTTGAGAACGACATTGGTGAAAATGGAGTTTTTCATAGCGGAGGCCAGAGCATTGGGGTTAGTCTTGGCGCTTGTACCGGGAGCAACGCCGAAGAATCCGTTTTCGGGGTTAACCGCCCAAAGTCTGCCATCGGAGCCGGGACGCAGCCAAGCGATATCATCGCCCACGCACCAGCATTTCCAGCCCTTTTCTCTATAAGCCTCGGGAGGAATGAGCATGGCAAGATTGGTCTTGCCGCAGGCAGAGGGGAAGGCGGCGCAGACATACTTGACCTCGCCCTTGGGGTTTTCCACGCCCAAAATCAGCATATGCTCAGCAAGCCAGCCTTCATCGCGGCCAAGGCAGGAGGCTATGCGCAGAGCAAAGCACTTTTTGCCCAGCAGAACATTGCCGCCATAGCCGGAGTTAACGGACATAATGGTGTTATCCTGAGGGAAATGGACTATGTATCTCTTCTCCTCGTCCAGCTCGGCCTTGGAGTGGAGACCCTTTATATAATCGGGGCTATTGCCCAGAGCTTCATAAACATCGGTGCCTACGCGGGTCATGATGGCCATGGACACAACAACATAGATGCTGTCCGTAAGCTCAATGCCATACTTGGCGAAGGGAGAGCCAACAACGCCCATGGAATAGGGAATTACATACATGGTGCGTCCGGCCATGCTGCCTGCATAAATTTCCTTCAGCTTGGCATACATCTCCGCAGGAGCCATCCAGTTATTGGTGGGGCCTGCGTCCTCTTCCTTTTCGCAGCAGATAAAGGTGCGGCTTTCTACGCGGGCAACATCGTTCACGGCGGAGCGATGGTATACGCAGCCGGGAAGAAGTTCATCATTGAGCCTTACAAGCTCGCCGGTCTTGAAAGCCTCCTGACGAAGTGCTTCAAGCTGAGTTTCGCTGCCATCTATCCAAACTATATCCTTGGGCTTGCAGAGAGATGCCATCTCCTCCACCCAGGAGAGAATATGCTTATTATTGGTAAGAGCCACTATTAAGTCCTCCCATCAAAAATTTAATGAATATATTTTACTCTTAAATAGACGCAAAATCAATTTGTAATATGACGATAATTCAAGCAAAATTTTGCGAGCATTAGGGAATAAAAAATAAAGGGAATGTTCCATACATTCCCCTTATCCGAATCACATTTACCTTAGTTTATGATAGCCTCCCTCTGACGAGGGAGGTGGCAAAAATCTTTGATTTTTGACGGAGGGAGAGAATTAATAGCAAACCATTCTCTCCCCCAGTCTTTTTGCTTCGCAAAAATCCAGCCCCCTCGTCAGAGGGGGCCAAGGACAAACGCATACTTGCAGCCTCTGCAATAAAAGCAGAAAACCGCCGACTTTATACAAGGTCGGCGGTTTTGATTCATATTTCACTTAGCCTGAACGATATAATCCGAAGTGCGTTTCTAAGCGCATATGCGTTGACATTGCCGCGTTGTCGACTTTTGAAGGGCGAAAGCCCATCTGCAAGTCGACGCCTTGCACTGCCTTAGCATATGAGCTTAGAAATCTCCGA
>JAFYUG010000121.1 GCA_017558545.1 Oscillospiraceae bacterium
GAGTCTTGCCGCAAGCCTTTTCATATGCGTGCAGAACTTCCAGAACGCTGTAGCCGTTGCCGGTACCGAGGTTGCAGATGAAGAGACCGCAACCCGTTTCAAGCTTCTTGAGAGCGGCAACGTGACCCTGAGCGAGGTCAACTACGTGGATGTAGTCACGAACGCCCGTGCCGTCGCGGGTGGGATAGTCATCGCCGTAAACATGCAGTTTTTCGAGCTTGCCGACAGCAACCTGAGCGATGTAGGGAACGAGATTGTTGGGGATGCCGTTGGGGTCCTCACCGATGAGACCGCTTGCGTGTGCGCCGATGGGATTAAAGTAGCGAAGCAGAGCAACGTTGAGAGTGGGATCTGCCTTGCAGTAGTCAATGAGGATGCGCTCGATGAAGAGCTTGGTGGTGCCGTAGGGGTTGGTGGTGCCGCCGGTGGGGAAGTTCTCGCTGATGGGAACGCTGGCGGGGTCGCCGTAAACGGTGGCGGAGGAGGAGAACACGAAGTTCTTAACGCCGTGGCGGCGCATAACGTTCAGAAGGTTAAGGGTGGAGATAAGGTTGTTGGAATAGTACTCCAAAGGCTTCTGCACGCTCTCGCCAACGGCCTTGAGACCTGCGAAATGCATAACGGCCTCAATGTCGGGATACTTTTCGAAAACAGCCTCGGTGGCAGCTTCGTCGCAAAGTTCGGTATTGATAAAGGGGATGGCTTTTCCGGTGATCTTTTCTACGCGGGCAAGGGACTCTTCGCAGGAATTGGAGAGGTTATCAACAACAATGATGTCGTAGCCTGCTTCGATAAGCTCAACGCAGGCGTGGCTGCCGATATAGCCGGCGCCGCCGGTAACAAGAATGGACATGGCCGATCTTCCTTTCAGTAGTCAAAATTTATTTTTAATCAACTTACTTATTATATAGTATTTGCAAGAAAAAGGGAATAGTTAATATTACAAATTATTTGCACGATTATCCGACAAAATCTCGTTTGCCTCTGCCAGCATCTTCACGCTTTCCGCGTATTCGCTGGGGCTCATGCCCGTGAACTGCTTGAAGCGGCGGGAGAAGTAGTGGACGGACTGGAAACCAAGGTGGAGAGCTATCTGGGTCATGTTCAGCCTGCCCTCTCTTATGAGCCTGCGGGCGGCCTTGATTTTTAGGGAGGAGAAATATTCCATAATGCCGCCGCCGGTTTCGTCGTGGAAGAGCTTTTGCAGCTGGCTGCGGCCTATCATGTTGTCCCGGCAAATCTGCTCCACGGTGAGGGGCTGGTCTATGCGCTGCTCAAGATAGTCCTTGATGGCCTCGGCGGCGTCGCTGCCGGTGCGAAGGCGGCCCTTTTCCCTTGTTTCCCCTCCGTCACCTCTGCGGTAGAGCAGCACCAAAAGCTCCTCCAAGGCGGCCTTGATAAGCTGCTCAGCGCCGGGAAGGGCATCGGGGGCAAGGGTGAGGCTCTTTGTGGTGGGGTCATCAAGGGGCGTCAGGTAGGCGCTGCGGCTTTCTTCCACGGCGCGGCCAAGCAAGGCTCTTTCGGCGGCGCCCAGAAAGAGCGTGTAGTCGCGGAAAAAGTCCATTTTCTCGCTTTGGCAGCCGAAGCCTATAACCACAAGGTTGGGGGCTTCCTGACCGTTGGCGGCAAGGGCGTGGAACTCCCCGGGGGGATGGAAAATCAGCTGGCCTCGGCTGAGGGAGCGGCTTTCCTCTGCGGCGGTGACCAAAATAGAGCCGGAATCCACATAAACAAGCTCCCAAAAGTCGTGCTCCTCCCCTATGAAGGTGTAGGAAGAGGAGTATTCAAAATAGTGGACGGAATAAAGCTCCGTGATGTCAAAGGCTTTTTCAAGTTTTCGTGGTGTATAGGACATAATGGGGTCTCCTTTGGAGAAATACCTTATAAGGCTCCCCTATTCGAGGGGAGCTGTCAGCCTTTAGGCTGACTGAGGGGTTTCGAGAGGGCTTTGAGCGGTTAAATAAATGCTCAAATAATCGTCCAAACCCCTCCGCCCCTTCGGGGCACCTCCCCTCGAATAGGGGAGGCAGTTTTGCCCCCCCACAAAACGCGCAAAGCCGCGGAGATGGATTACGTCCAACCATCTCTGCGGCCATGGGGTGTTATATTTTCTGCTCTTCGCCGTCCACAAACACGGCCTTCAGCTCCAGATTTTCATCCAGAAGCAGCAGGTCGGCGGCGCAGCCGGCGGCAATGCGGCCTATATTGTAAAGGCGTACGGCATCGGCGGGAGCGGTGGAGGCGCAGTAAACTGCGTCGGCAAGGGGCAGGCCGAAGCGCACAACATTTCTCACGGCGTCCAGCATGGAGATGGAGGAGCCTGCCAAAGTGTCGCTGCCGGTGAGGGTGGCCTTGCCATCCTTCATGGTGATGGGCTGGCCGCCCAGCATATAGTCGCCGTCGGGCATACCTGCGCAGCGGAGGGAGTCGGAAATGAGGTTCAGTCTGGTGCCGTAAAGGCGGTGGACAAGGCGGATAACGGCGGGGTGGATGTGCAATCCATCGCAGATAAGCTCAACGCTGGCGTCGGCATCCATGGCTGCGGCCACTATACCGGGGGTGCGGTGGTGGAGACCGTCCATGCCGTTGAAAAGATGGGTGGCGTGGCTTGCGCCGCGGCCAAAGGCCTCCATGGCCTGATCATAGTTGCAGGAGGTGTGGCCAAGGCTGACGGCGGCAAATTTGGAAACATGGCTGATGAAGTCCATAGCGCCCTCTTCCTCGCAGGCAACTGTTACAAGACGCACCTGATTGCCGCTTTCGGCGTTGAGGCGGTCGAACATGGCCTTGTCGGGGGCATGGAGATTTTCGGCGGCCTGAGCTCCGCGCTTGGCATAGCCAAGGAAAGGACCTTCAAGGTGCACGCCTGCGCACTTGGCGCCGCCATTGCGCTTAAAATCGCGGATTACGTTCATGGCAGGGGTGAGAACCTCTTCCTTGAGGGTCATGGTGGTGGCAAGGTAGCTGGTTACGCCGTGGGCGGCGTAGTAATCGGCCATGGTGGACATACCGGCCATGAGGCCGTCGGAAAAATCCTCGCCCATAGCGCCGTGGGTGTGGATGTCCACAAAGCCGGGAAGAAGATATGCACCCTTGGCGTCTATATCGCCTTCGCCGGGGAGAGAGCCCACAGCAATGATGGTCTTATCAAATTCAACATCGGCCTTAACAAAACTGCGGCCAATAAAAACCTTTGCGTTTTTGATGAGCATTGGAATTAAATCTCCTTTCCTTTCACTCGCGAAGCGAATATCGAATCGTGAAACGATATATCGATTGCCCGAAAGGGCAAATATCGATTTTTCCGAAGGAAAAAATATCGACTTTTATTTTGTCGATATGCGCTATCGCGCTCGATATATGCTATCGCATTCGATATGTGTTCATTCTGAACACTCGATATGTGTTCATTCTGAACACGCGATATGTTTTCTTCGAAAACACGAATAAGGAATTACTTACCCTCAGGCAAGCTGGCGGCGGCCATGGACTGGCCGACGCGGCGGAACTTTTCGTCGGGGAGGGTGGGGTTGATCTTGTCGGCGATTTCGGGATATTCGTCAGCAATAACAGCCTTGGCGCGCTGGAGGATGAGGTCGCCGCCCTTGCCGGACATTACGCGGCCAAGGAGGAGAACATGCTTGCATCCGTAAAGCTCGAAGTAGTAAGCCAGAGTGTGGCCAAGATATACGCCGATGGAGTCATAAACCTTGATGGCTCTCTCGTCATCCTCGGCCATGAGCTTCTGAACAACCTTCAGCTTCTCAGCGGGAGAGAGGTTCTCGCTAAGTTCAATGCCGGCTCTGGGAGCAAGCTTGATAACGCTGTCCTGAGAGAAATACTTAACGCCGCAGCCGATATCGCCGCTCCACTCATCGCGCATAGCGTCGGGAGCTGCGTCCACGGGAACGAAGGCAAGCTCGTTGAGCCAGCCGGTGATGCGGCCTTCGTTGTCAACATAGCCAACGGCCTCGCTGGTGCCCATGGCGATACCCAGAACGCTGTTCTCGCCAAGGCTCATTGCGCCTGCAAGAGCGGAAACGTCGCCGTCGTTGATAACGGAGTAGGGAACATCGCCGAAGGTATCGGTGATGGCGCGGATATAAATGTCCTTAACCTTGTGGTTAAGCTCTTTGGGAACCTGCAGGAACAAAGAAGCGGACATGGTGCGGTTGTTGATATAGATACCTGCGGAGGAAACGCCAACGGCGTCAACTCTGGGCATATGCTCGGCGGCGGACTTGAGAGCGGAAACTATGCCCTCATAGTGATAGTCGGGGTCGGAGTTTACCTTGGGGAACCAGACAACTTCCTCAGAGTAGACGGTCTCGCCGTCAATAACTGCGCTGACCTTGCGGTCGGATCCGCCTGCGTCGAAGCCGATGCGGCAGCCTTCAAGATGGCCGCCCATGGCCTTGGGGTCGTCCTTGGCCTCGGGAACTGCGTCCACAAGCACAACTTCAAAGGGTTTCTCAAAAATGCCGGCCATGTAGTCCCAGTCGAACTCCTGCTGGCCGCCGGCATTATAGGTGGAGCTAAGATACTCATAAACCTTCTCGTCGCCGGCAACATAGACCTTGAAACCGCCCTTCATCCAAAGGATGGTCTTAACAAGGCGCTCGATGTAGTAGCAGTCGGCAGCATACATTTCCTCGCTGCCGTGAATGAAGGTGTGGCAGGTGGCCATCTGTCCGTCGGCACGCTCAACGGCGATGGAAAAAGGCTTTTTGGCGCTTTCAAGGAAGGTGCGGTTGAAGCGGGCAATGGGCATGAATTCCTGGTCCAGGCAAGGGATGTTCTTAAGAAGAACTTCTACACCGAATCTTTTCATTTTTTTAGCTCCTCATAATAGATTTTTATAAAAAAGGCCCTAATTTCGATACTATTATTCTAACATAGCTTTTCCAAAAATGTCCACATAATAAATGCATTCACGGATAAAAATCCAACATATTTATACAATCGTGCCTTTGCGGAGCATGACTTTTTCATAAAAATCTCCCCGATTTTCATTGGGTTAAATGGGATAAAAGTGGAGCTTTCAACATCCGGTATAAAGAAAGTATAAATACTCTTTTTATTTGCCCAAAGGGGCCTTTATTATGGCTATTTTGCTTGACACTTTATATGTAAAGGATTATTCTGTTATGGTCAGATAAACAATTAACAATTTATTAGAATCTGCACCTTTAGAAAGGTGGTATCACAAATGACCAAAAAAAGAAGGATGATGAGTTTCCTTATCCTCGGCATTGTGCTGGTGTTGCTTCTGGCGGGTATATTCCTCACGGGGCATCATGGCGGCGGCCATGGCGACATTAAGGAGCTCATGAAGGATGCGGTTTTGCATGAGGACGGCAAGATAAGCCTTTTGGGCTTTGCCAACGTTAACCCCTCGCTGATTTCCGGCTTTGTGGTAACGGCTGTGCTCCTCATATTTGCCGCAGCTATGAGAATTTTTGTCATTCCCAAGTTCACCATAGTTCCCGGAAAGCTGCAAATGCTGCTGGAAACCGCCGTTGGACTTTTTGACGGCATGGCAAAATCCAACAGCCCCCACAGAAATAAGTTTCTGGGGGCTTACATCTTTGCCGCAGGCGCCTATATATTTATGGGCACACTTTTCGAGCTTCTGGGCATTCAGGTCACCAATACCGGCGGCCACTCCATGGCTCTGCCCGCACCCCTCGCGGACATAAACGGCGCCATCGCCATGGGCTGTCTCAGCTACTGCGTAATTATGTCCGGCGGCGTTGCATCCAACGGCCTCAAGGGCGTCGGCCTCACCTTGAAGGACTTCTCCCTGCCCATATCCATGAGCTTCCGTCTTTTCGGCGCTCTGCTCAGCGGACTTCTGGTAACGGAGCTTGTTTACCACTACCTTGCTCTCAGCTTCGTGCTCCCCGTTATCGTCGGCGTGCTCTTCACCTTGCTCCACGCCCTTATTCAGGCCTATGTTCTCACTATGCTGACGGCCATGTTCTATGGCGAGGTCAGCGAAGTTCACGAGAAGAAAAAGAAAAAAGTAAAAAAGGCTTCTGCCTGAAAATAAATCAGATTATTTCATAAGAAAACTGGAGGATAAAAAAATGAAAAAATCTATTCGCAGTGTTGTTGTACTGGCTCTCATGCTGGTTTTCGTTTTCTCCCTTTCTGCCGGCGCATTCGCAGCAGGCTCTGAGGCCGAAGCTGCCGAAGCTTCCGCTCTTGGCTCCAAGGCTATTGCCGCAGCTATCGCCATCGCATTCGGCGCAGCAGCCGGCGCTATCGGCATGGGCATGGCTATTGCCAAGGCCAACGAGGGCATCGCCCGTCAGCCCGAAGCCGAAGGCAAGATTCGTACTACCATGATGCTGGGTCTCGTTTTCATCGAAACCGCAGTTATCTATGCCCTGATCGTTGCAATTCTTATCATCTTCGTTCTGTAAAAGGGAACGCCAAAAACCGATTAATAAGGGGGATATATAATGAACCTACCCTTGAATATTGATTTCCAGCAGATTTTGCTGCACCTTTTCAACTTCGCCATTCTGGGCTTCGGCCTTTACATACTCCTCTATAAGCCTGTTAAGGATTTCCTTGAAAAGCGTCAGGAGCACTATGAGGCCATGGATGCCGAGGCAAGGGCTGCTCTTGAAAAGGCCAAGGAGCAGGAAGCTCTCTACACCAAGCGCCTTCAGGAGGCCGACGAGGAAATTTCCCGTAAGCGCCGCGAGGCCGCCGCAAAGGCCAAGGAGATGGAAACTCTTCGCATGGCCGAGGCCGAGGCAAAGGCTGCAAAGCTGCTGGCCAATGCCCAGTATAATGCAAGCCGCGAGAGAGAAATGATGCTGGCTGAAGCCCGCTCAGAGATCTCCGAGATGGCCGTTGCTGCTGTTGAGAAGATGATGAACGAGTCCGTTTCCAAGGCTTATGACCAGTTCCTCACCAATGTTGGCGATGCTCCTTCCATGTCCATCGAAGCAAGCGCCGTTGAAATGAGCGAGGCCGAGGCCAGGACCGCCGCCTTCATGGCAAAGGCACGCAAGGAAGCAGACCTTGAGCACCACAAGATTCTGGCTGTTGCCCGTCAGGAAATCTCCACCATGGCTGTAGAAGCCGTTGAGAAGCTTTCCGCAGGCGATCTTCCCCAGCAGTATGATAATTTCCTTGATGCAGCAGAAAGGAGCGTCCCCGATGAGCGTGGCTGAAAAAGGGGGCCTTACCGCCCTTCTGCGCTCCAGCGCACCCCCCACAGCTGAACAGCTGCTCCGTTTCGAAAGCTGGCTTCGCCTGAGATACGGCGAGGATATAGCTCTCGATTGGGAGGTCGATGCCTCCGTCCGCGGCGGCTTCACCCTCTCCGTTGGCTCCGATTTCTTCGATTGGAGCCTTGAAGGCCGCATCAAGCAGTTCAGCGAAACCGTTCGTGACCTTTCCGGCAAGGGTGAAAGACTCCTGCCCCTTATCCGCTCCGCCATTGATGATTGGAACCCCGAGGTTGCTCCCAGAGAGCAGGGCACCGTTATCTCCGTTGGCGACGGCATTGCCAATGTCTCCGGCCTTGATAACGCCGCCTATGGCGAAATCATCGTCTTTGACAAGGGCGTTAGAGGCATGGTGCAGAACCTCAGCGAAGGCCGCCTCGGCTGCGTCCTCTTTGGCGACACCGAGCTTGTAAAGGCCGGCAGCTTCGCCCACCGCAGCGGCAGAACCGCAGGTATGCCCGTTGGCGAAGAGTTTCTTGGCCGCGTTGTTGACGCTCTGGGCAGCCCCATTGATAACGGCGGCCCCATTCGAGCCGCAGGTTATTTCCCCGTTGAATCTCCCGCACCCGGAATTATTGACCGCAAAAGTGTTGACAGACCCATGGAGACCGGTATTATCGCCATTGACTCCATGTTCCCCATCGGTCGCGGCCAGCGCGAGCTTATCATAGGCGACCGCCAGACCGGCAAGACCACCATAGCCCTTGATACCATTCTCAACCAGAAGGACAAGGACTGCATCTGCATCTATGTTGCCATAGGCCAGAAGAACTCCTCCGTGGCTCAGCTGGTGGAAACTCTCCGCCGCCACGGCAGTCTGGAATATACCGTTGTGGTCAACGCCTCCGCCAGCGAGAGTGTTTCCATGCAGTATATCGCCCCCTACGCAGGCTGCGCCCTTGGCGAATATTTCATGAATAAGGGCAAAGACGTGCTTATCGTCTATGACGACCTGAGTAAGCACGCCATAGCTTATCGCGCCCTGAGCCTTCTTCTGGAGCGCTCCCCCGGCCGCGAAGCCTACCCCGGCGACGTTTTCTATCTCCATTCCAGACTTCTGGAAAGAGCTGCCCAGCTCAGCGAAGCCAAGGGTGGCGGCAGCATGACCGCTCTGCCCATAGTTGAAACTCAGGCGGGCGACGTCAGCGCCTATATCCCCACCAACATAATCTCCATCACCGACGGCCAGATATTCCTTGAAAGCAGCTTCTTCCGCTCCGGCCAGCGCCCCGCCGTTAACGTTGGTCTCTCCGTTTCCCGCGTTGGCGGTGCCGCCCAGACCAAAGCCATGAAAAAGGCCGCCGGCACCATCCGCATAGACCTTGCCCAGTTTAGAGAGATGGAAGTTTTCACCCAGTTTAGTAGCGACCTGGACGAGGCCACCAAGAATCAGCTTACCTATGGCCAGAGCCTTATGCGCCTTCTTCGCCAGAAGCAGCATAGCCCTCTGCAGATGTATGAGCAGGTAATTCTGCTTGTTGCCATGCTGAACAAGGTGATGGTGAATGTGCCCCTCAGCGAGGTTAACCTTTGCTGCGAATCCCTGCTGAACCATATGCGTTCCACCCGCGAGGATATTTGCAGCGAACTGAGCGCCATTGGCGTTCTCAGCCCCGAGCTCAGAGCCGAAATTCTCTCCACCGCCAAGGCATTTGTGGACGCTGCATGGCCTCCCTCTCTTCGGAGGTAAGCCATGTCCGGTATCAAGGAGATAAAAAACCACATAGCAGGCGTTCAGGATACACGCAAGATTACAAACGCAATGTATCTGATAGCCTCCACCAAGCTGCGCAAGGCCAAGGACGATCTGGATAAAACCCGACCTTACTTCAGTGCGCTGCGCGGCGAGGTCAAGCGTCTTTTCTGCGCCATTGAAAAGGTGGATAGTCCTTATCTCAGGAACCCCACCAGCAAGGAAAGACCGGGAAAATTCGGCCTTATAGTTGTGACCTCCGACAAGGGTCTTGCCGGCGCTTATAACCATAACGTCATCAAAACCGCCGAAGCTTTTCTCAAAAAGCACCCCGATGCCCGCCTTTTCGTTATGGGCGAGTTCGGCCGCCAGTATTTCCGCAGAAAAAAGCAGGAAATTGAAAGCGATTTTGAATTTTCCGCCCAGAACCCCACCATTGAGCGTTCCCGCATCATAAGCGGACATGTTCTCCACCTTTATGATACAGGAGAGCTCAGCGATATATATATTGCCTATTCCGACATGCACGGTCTCGCCGTTCGCAGCCGCATGACCCGTTTGCTGCCTCTCTACCGCGATCTGGTCACCACAAGAGCGGTTAACATGGATATGAATATGGAATTCGAATTTCTTCCCAACGCCGCCACGGTCTTGGGAAGCATAATCCGAAGCTATATTTCCGGCTTTATATACAGCGCAATGGTAGATAGTTACTGCTGCGAGCTTAGCGAGCGCATGAGAGCCATGGACTCCGCCACAAGCAATGCAGACAGAATAATCGAGGAGCTCAGCGTTGAGTATAACCGACGCCGTCAGGCTGCCATCACTCAGGAGATTACTGAGGTTTCCTCAGGCGCCAGAGCTCAGAAGAAAAATTGATGCACGGGAGGTGCACTTAGAAAATGACAAAAGGCAAAATTGTGGCCGTAAGCGGCCCTGTTATAGATGTGCGCTTCGACTCCTCCGCCCTTCCTGCCATCAGGGAAGAGCTGAGAGTAAGCCTCAACGGCAACAAAAAGGTTATGGAAGTTGCCCACCATCTGGACTCCACCACCGTCCGCTGCATTATGCTCTCCGACAGCGAAGGCCTCAGCCGCGGTATGGAGGTTGAAGCTCCCGGCCACGGCATTCAGGTGCCCGTTGGCAAGGAAATTCTCGGCAGAATGTTCAACGTTCTGGGCGAGCCTATCGACGGCGGCGCAGCAGTGGAAAGCAAGGAGCAGTGGCCCATCCACCGCAAGGCTCCCCCCTTCCACGACCAGTGTCCCGCAGTTGAAATTCTTGAAACCGGTATCAAGGTCATCGACCTGCTGGCTCCCTATCCCAAGGGCGGCAAAATCGGCCTTTTCGGCGGCGCAGGCGTTGGCAAAACCGTGCTTATTCAGGAGCTTATCCATAACGTAGCCACCAGCCACGGCGGCTACTCCATCTTCACCGGCGTTGGCGAACGCAGCCGCGAAGGTAACGACCTTTGGACAGAAATGGCAGAAAGCGGCGTTTTGAACAAAACCGCCCTCGTTTTCGGCCAGATGAATGAAAGCCCCGGCGTTCGTATGCGCGTTGGTCTCACCGGCCTCACCATGGCGGAATATTTCCGCGATACCGAGCATAAGGACGTTCTGCTCTTCATAGATAACATCTTCCGCTTTGTTCAGGCTGGCAGCGAGGTTTCCACCCTTCTGGGACGCATGCCCTCTGCCGTTGGTTACCAGCCCACTCTGGCAACGGAAATGGGCGAACTTCAGGAGCGCATAAGCTCCACCCGCGCAGGCTCCGTCACCAGCGTTCAGGCGGTTTATGTTCCCGCCGACGACCTTACCGACCCCGCCCCCGCAACCACCTTCTCCCATCTGGACGCCACCACCGTTCTCAGCCGCGCCATTGCCGAGCAGGGTCTTTACCCCGCCGTTGACCCCCTTGAGTCCGGTTCCCGCATTCTTGAGCCCGACATCGTCGGCGAGGATCATTATCGCATAGCCCGCCGCGTTCAGGAGATTTTGCAGAAGTATAGCGAGCTGCAGGATATCATCGCCATTCTGGGTATGGAAGAGCTCAGCGAAGAGGATAGAGCCATCGTTAGCCGCGCCCGCCGCGTTCAGCGTTTCCTCTCCCAGCCCACCCATGTTGCTGAAAAATTCACCGGCGTTCCCGGCACCTATGTAACGCTGGATGAAACCCTCCGCGGTTTCGACGCCATCATCAAGGGCGAGATGGACCACCTCCCCGAGGCCGCCTTCTTCAATGTCGGCACTCTGGACGATGTCTACGCCAAGGCCGAAGCCATAGAGCGGGGTGAGATATAGTGGCTAGCTTTTATGTCCACATTCTCGCCGAGGACCATGTTCTTGTCCGCGGCGACTGCCTCTCCCTTGTGCTGCCCCTGCCCGACGGTCTTTACGGCATTCAGGCTCACCATAGCAATATGATAAGCGCCGTTATCCCCGGTCTGCTCAAGTGCACCATGAAAGATGGCACAGTTATTAACGCCGCTGTCAGCAACGGCCTTGTTAAGGTTGAGGATAATGACGTGCTGGTGCTGGTTGAAAGCGCCGAAGATAGCGCAGAAATCGACGTAATTCGCGCCAAGCGCGCTGCCGAGGAGGCCGAAGCATTGCTGCGAAGCAAGCATAACGCCATGGAATACCGCATGGCTCAGGCCAGCTTGATCCGCGCCACCAACCGCCTCAGAGCCTCCGGAAGATATATACCCGAAAAATAATAATCCCCCCCCAAGTTCCTATGGAGCTCGGGGGTTTTCTACATAATTAAAAGGCTTCTCCTCGAGGTAACGAAGTGTCGCCGCGGGAGTGAATGACATGCCGGGGGCATGTCAGAGCCGCGGCGTGACCGAGCCGCAGCGAGACAGCTGTCACGCGAATGCGTGACTGATGAGGTGTCAAAAGTCAAAACCAAGCTTGAACAACACCTCATCCGACCTCGCTAACGCGAGGCCACCTTCTCCTCGAGGAGAAGGCTTTAAACGCACTATCTCACCCTATGCTTGTCATTGCGAGGAGCCGCAGGCGACGTGGCAATCCGTAACCCCTACGGCTGTGCGTAAAACTCAAATCCTATCGTAGGGGCGAGCATTGCTCGTCCGCTTATCTACCCTACAATTCGGGCTGTCGGGGACGCCA
>JAFYUG010000122.1 GCA_017558545.1 Oscillospiraceae bacterium
AGTACAGGTCACCGGTAGTAGCCAGCTGAACACCGATGGTGTTGTTGGCGCCTTCGGCAAACAGATCGTCAACAGTGGTGATGGCGCTGTCTTCGGTAACGATAACGACCTGCACACCGGTAGCGTAGCTGGTACTGAAGTTAACAGTTTCCATACGTTCGGGAGTGACAGTCATACCGGCCAGACCTGGGGAGTACGCGGGAGGCATGGTAATCGTCAAAAAGCTTGCCGCCAAACTCAAGATAGAGCTTGCCGCCGAACTGCTGAATGCGGGAGCGGATGTTCTCCGTTTGGGTCAGGAGATATTTGTCGTTATCGAAACCTATCTTTTTCATCTTCTTATCCTTCTCTTCTTTCCCTATTTTCAGGACTGCATGGCAGGTCTGCCTGCCAGCAGATGGTGGATAACTGTCTGGTACTTGCGGGTGCAAACAACGCCCTTGTGCTTAAGCTCAAAGCTCTTGTCGTTATGGGAGAAGTTCACGGTTACGGGACCGTGGAGGGCGAAGCCGCCCAGCTCGGGAATGGGGAACACATGGCCGCAGCACTCAAGGCGGTCTTTGTAAAGAGCCATGCTGCCCTTGCCTATGCAGTTGGAGCTGTGGTCGGCGCCAACATGGAAAAGCTCAAAGCCATTGTCGGTGAAAATAAGCTCATTATCTTCGGCCTTGTCGGCAATGGTGCGGATATGTTCGCTCTGGAACTCATCCCAATCGGTGACGGTGTCGTAGACAACATCCTCGCCGCGGAAGAAGCCATATTCATCGTAGCGCACCTCATATCCGCAGTCAAGGCAGCGGAACATATCTTTCTGAGAGTGCATATGTCCCATCTTGCCGCACTTGGGGCAAAGGCAGAGGACGGTTTCCAAACTTTCCGCAGGGCGGGAGCCTTTATAGGGGATCATGGCCTCTCTCTGAACGGCGTAGGCATCCACGAAAAGGTCGCGGTTGATGGCCTCGTTTATCTGGTCAACGCTCATTTTTTTGAGCATTTCGGGGGTGTAGACGTTCATGATGCGCCCTTTTATTTTACCCCTTCTTATACCGGAAAAATTCCATCTGGGCTCGGTGAAATATCCGCCGTCCAAACGGTATGTAACCAGCGTTGCGCCGGAGATGCGGGCAAGCTTGCCGGTGGAGGGGAGAATATCCTCGCTTATGCCGTTGAAGGAGCGGCTGCCGTTGGCAAACATGGCCACGCTGCAGCCTTTTTTCAGGCGGCGGAGAATGGTCATGGCGGTGTCGCTGGCGGTGGTGCCCTTCATGCGGGAGATGGGGGCGATGAGCACCTTCAGTATCCATGAAACTATGCCCCAGCGGAAGATATGCTCGCTGGCAACAAAGTACATCTGCTTGGGAAATGCGCAGCCAAGGAAAAGGGGATCCCAGTTGCTGTCATGGTTGCCCATAACAAGGAGAGGGCCTTCCTCCTTGCAGATTTCATATTTATATCCGAAGCGCCATGCTATGGGGTGGCGGAGTATGGCGCGGAGAGTTACCCATACGGCTTTGTGGAAACCATGGTATTTCATGCTGAAGCTCCTTAAAAGAGATATACTTAACTCAACTATAATACATCATTTTTCATCGGTATTCAATTGGAAAATTCGTTTTCCGCCAAGAGAAATTTGACAGCTTTATACTTTATTTATTCATATATCCATGGTATAATACTATGTTATGATGAAATAGTTATGCTCTGGTGGCGGTAAAAATGCCCCGGGCGATGAAAGGATATTACTATGGGACTTTTTGACAAGATTTTCGGCAGCTACTCCGAGCGAGAGCTGAAAAAGATATACCCCATTGTGGATAAGATAGAGGCTTTGGACGCCACCTGCGCCGCCATGAGCGACGATGAGCTGAAAGGCAAAACCGCGGAGTTTAAGTCACGCCTTGAGAAGGGTGAGACCTTGGACGATATTCTCCCCGAGGCCTTTGCCGTTGCAAGGGAGGCAGCATGGCGCGTACTGGGCATGAAGCCCTTCCGCGTCCAGCTCATAGGCGGCATCGTCCTCCATCAGGGACGCATTGCGGAAATGAAAACCGGCGAAGGCAAGACCCTCGTGGCCGTTCTGCCTGCCTACCTCAATGCCCTTGAGGGCAAGGGTGTCCATATAGTCACCGTTAACGACTATCTCGCCCGCCGCGACAGCGAGTGGATGGGCAAGGTTCACCGCTTCCTCGGTCTGAAGGTTGGCCTCATTGTCCATGGCCTCACTTCTGCCGAGAGAAGAGAGGCCTACGCCGCCGATATTACCTACGGCACCAATAACGAGATGGGTTTTGACTATCTCCGCGATAATATGGCCATTTATAAGCAGAACATGGTTCAGCGCGGCCACCGCTTCGCCGTTGTGGACGAGGTTGACTCCATCCTCAT
>JAFYUG010000123.1 GCA_017558545.1 Oscillospiraceae bacterium
GTGGGGCTGAATCTGAGAGCGCATCAGGTCAACTCTGGTTTCCGTCAGCTTGGCGCGGCTTTCGGCCAGCTCCATGCTCTGCTGGTTCATGGCCTCTTCCATAATTCGTCCCTGACGGGCGTAGTTAAGCTGGACAAAGATGAAAATTACTATCATGGCCGTGGTTATAGCCATATTCAAAAGGGCGGGGCCATAGATGAAAAGCTGAATAACCATGGCGGCGGCAGGAAGGGCAATATAGCTCCACATGAGAGCCTTGGTGTAAACGCCCAGTCTCTTGCGGTAGCTGATGAGCATTGCCGCATTCAGGGCCATGCCTGCCAGACCTATGGCCTGAGAAAGCCAGAACATCTCCCGACGGACATAGACGTTATCCGCGTCAAGGACATAGTACATATGGTTGAACTGGCTTATTACAAGCAGCAGCAAGCCTGCGAAGGCCAGCCAGCGGGAAATTGTGAGAGGCACACGGCTGACAGGGCCGTTTTCCTCCAAACACACCGTTACATACTTGGTAAAAAGCTTGAGGATAATATAGCCCATTGCGAACACCAGGAAGTTGGCAGTGCCCACAATGTATCTATTGATAAAGGCAGGCTTGCCCTCAAACATGAAGCCCATGGCGTCGCTGAGGTTCAAAATAAAAATAGAAATTGCCAGCTGCAGAAATACAAGGGTACGAACTTTTCTGGGCTTGGGGGATTGAAGTATGAGTATAATTATGAGCGCAGCAAACACGCAGCCCCATAACTCAGAAGCAATATTGAAAATGCTGTAAGTTTCCATTTTCCTGCCTCCCCTTTTTTATCTTTTATTCTAATATCTTAGCAAATTCGGCGGGAATTGTCCACACTTGGATGCGCCTTTGAATTTACTTTTGCTTATATTGGTGCTAATATATTGTAATCAATATCAAAGGAGATTTTCTCATGGCCTTTATTCAGATGACAATGTTCTCCAACGCCCTTATGCGCTCTGTTCCGGTAAACGTTATTCTTCCTGTGGATAAGCTTCTCACCGGCCTTGTGCCCTTTGACGCAAAGCAGGAGCAGCAGCCTCTAAAGACTCTTTATCTCCTCCACGGAGCTTTTGGCAGCCACACGGATTGGACCTTGGGCACCAATATCCTCCGCTATGCCGAGGAGCATTCCTTAGCTGTTATTATGCCTGCGGGTGATAACTCCTTCTATGTGGATCGCCCCGCGCCCGGCAGCGATTACGGCGAATTTGTGGGCAGGGAGCTTGTGGAATTCACAAGAAGGATTTTCCCCCTTTCCCGCAAAAGAGAGGACACCTTCATTGGCGGTCTCAGCATGGGCGGCTACGGTGCCATGAGAAACGGTCTCAAATACAGCGACACTTTCTCCGCCATCATCAGCCTTTCCGGCGCACTCCACACCAAGGCACTTTCCGAAACCACCAAGGAAACGGGCTTCAAGCTGGGCACAAAGAGCTATCTTGAAAGCTGCTTCGGAGACCTCGATAAGCTTCTGGGCAGCGACAAAGACCCCCGCGCCCTTGTGGAAAAGCTAAAAAAATCCGCCTCTCCCCTCCCCCGCATCTACATGGCCTGCGGAGAGGAAGATATGCTTTTGGAGGCAAACCGCGATATGGCCGCATTTTTGAAAAAGGCAAAGGCCGACTTCACCTACGAGGAAGGCCCCGGCGGTCATGTTTGGGACTTTTGGGATAAATATATCAAAAAAGCTTTGGATTGGCTTGAGAAATAAAAAAGTCGCTTCCGCTTAGGAAGCGACTTTTTTTACATGCCTTCGATGAGACGAACGGTGATAACTCCGTTTTTAACGTCGGTTTTGAGAATGAATTCCTCAACGGCGGGAATCATAATCTCTCTTTCGCCCTTTACCAGATAGATATTCTGAGCGGGCATTTCCATTACATCGGCCAAAGTGCCAAGTTCGGTGCCGTCTTCGGTTACAACCTTTGCGCCGATGATATCGGCAATAAAGAAGCTGCCCTTGGGAAGCTTAACATCCTTGCGGGCAATGTAAACGGTTTTGTTTTTCATGGCCATGGCGGCGTTTACATCATCAACGCCATCCAGCTTGGCCAGAACGCAGCCCTTATGAACGCGGGATGCGGTGACACGGTAAGCCTCGCCGCCCACATAGAGGGTCTTTATCTTCTGCAAAAACTCGGGAGAGTCTGCCCAGGGCATTATTTTAACTTCGCCGCGTACGCCGTGGGTATTCACGATCTGACCGGCTTCAAGATATTTTTCTTTTTCCATAACTGTTCTCCTTCGGGAACCGTGTGTTTCTAAAAAAGCCCTCCGTTTTACGGAGGGCTATTTTAACTCTCTTAGTCGATAACCTCGACAGATACCTTTTTGCCCTTTCTCTGGGCTACGGCCTTCATAAGGATGCGGACCTCTTTAATGATCCGGCCCTGACGGCCGATGACCTTGCCCATATCGCCGTCAGCAACGCGAACCTCAAAAACGGTCTCGCTGCCGGCTTCGCGCTCGGTCACAGCAACCTCATTGGGATGATCCACGAGGTTCTGTATAATATAGGTCAACAGTTCTTTCATTGGGTTGTTTTTCTCCTTATGCCTCAGCCTTCTTAAGCAGAGCCTTTACGGTATCGGTGGGCTGTGCGCCGTTAGCGATCCAATACTTTGCACGCTCCATATCGATGCTGATCTCGGAAGGAGTAGCAAGGGGATTGTAGGTGCCGATTTCCTCGATGAAACGACCGTCACGGGGGAAATGAGAATCAGCAACAACAACACGGTAGAAGGGGCTCTTCTTGGCGCCCATTCTGCGCAGTCTGATCTTAACCATTGTTCTTTTCACCTCCACAATTAAGAATGAATAATAATTATATTATGTGTGCGGAACACTCCGCGTAACATACTTTATCAGAAGCCGAAGCCGCCCAGACCGGGGAATCCTCCGCGGCCTGCCATGCGCTGCATGCGCTTCATCTTCTTGCCGCCCATGGAGTTCATCTGCTTCATCATCTTCTGCATAGCTTCGAACTGCTTGAGCAGGCGGTTTACATCAACTATCTCCGTTCCGCTGCCGGCGGCAATGCGCTTTTTGCGGCTGGAGCCGATGATAGAGGGGTTTTCTCTCTCCCGGGGAGTCATGGAGAGGATAATGGCCTCGGTTCTGGCCATGGCCTTTTCGTCCACATTCACACCTGCAAGAGCCTTGGCGTCCATGCCGGGCATCATGGAGAGCATTTCCTGCATGCCGCCCATGTTCTTGATCTGAACCATCTGATCATAGAAGTCCTGAAGGGTGAACTTGTTGGCGCGGAGCTTCTCTTCAAGCTCCTTGGCCTTCTTCTCGTCGATGGCGCTTTCGGCTTTTTCGATAAGGGTGAGCACGTCGCCCATGCCCAAAATGCGGCTTGCCATACGGTCGGGGTGGAAAACCTCGATTTGGTCAAGCTTTTCGCCTATGCCGGCGAACTTGATGGGCTTACCGGTGACAGCCTTGATGGAGAGGGCTGCGCCGCCTCGGGCGTCGCCATCCAGCTTGGTGAGCATGATGCCGTCTATGCCCAGAGCATCGTCGAAGCTCTTGGCGGTGGTAACGGCGTCCTGACCAATCATGGCATCGATAACCAGCATGATTTCGGCGGGACGGGTCTCGGCCTTGATGTTTTTCAGCTCTTCCATGAGCTGTTCATCTATATGAAGACGACCGGCGGTATCAAGGAACACCATATCGTTTCCATGCATCTTTGCGTGGGCTATTGCGGCTTTGGCAATCTGAACGGGGTCGCCCTGTCCCATCTGGAACACGGGGATATCCAGCTGCTTGCCCACAGTTTCCAGCTGCTTGATAGCTGCGGGACGGTAAACGTCGCAGGCAACCAGCAGAGGACGCTTGCCCTGCTTGCGCATATAAGCGGCAAGCTTTGCGCCGTTGGTGGTTTTACCTGCACCCTGCAGACCAACCAGCATGCAAACGCTGGGGTTTTCGCTGCCTATATTCAGCTTAACGCTTTCGCTGCCCATAAGAGCTATAAGCTCCTCGTTGACGATCTTGATGACCATCTGCGCGGGAGAAAGGCTTTCCAGAACGTCGGTGCCAACTGCTCTGTCGCTGACCTTTTTTACAAAGTCCTTAACAACCTTGTAGCTAACGTCGGCTTCCAGAAGTGCAAGGCGAACTTCGCGCATGGCTTCCTTTACATCGGCCTCATTGAGGCGGCCTTTGCCGCGGAGCTTTTTGAAGGCCGCAGATAATTTGTCGGAAAGGGACTCAAATGCCATATTTATCGTAGGCCTCCTTTTTTAGTAGTCGTGTTTAGTCCTGAAGCTCGCTCATAATCTTGAGCATTGCTTTTTTATCCTCACCCTCGGGAAGATGGGAGATAAGCTCTTCCAGCTCCTCAA
>JAFYUG010000124.1 GCA_017558545.1 Oscillospiraceae bacterium
AGCTATCTATTACTCAGCTGCGGTTTCGGGTTCGGCAACGTAGCCGTTCTTTTCTGCGATCTGGTTCAGGACCACGGCGAGGCTGGTGATGGGAGCAAGCAGGGTACCAAATACCTGGCTGTAGAGAGCGTCCTTGCTGGGCAGTGCGGAGATCTCAGCGATCTCGGACTCAGTGAGGATCTTGCCATCCATGAATGCGGCCTTAACGGTGAAGATGTCGTTCATCTTCTTGGCGTAGTCATTGATGATGCGGAAAGGAGCGATGGGGTCGCCGGTGCTGGTTGCGAGAGAAGTGGTACCATTGAGGATACCATTCATTTCCTGCAGACCGCAGTTGTCAAGAGCAAAGCGGGTGAGGGTATTCTTAACGACGGAATACTCAACGTCGTTCTTACGCAGTTCGGTACGGAGTTCGGTGTCCTGAGCAACGTTGATGCCCTTATAGTCCACGAACAGACCAGCGCTGGCGTTCTGAATACGCTCGGTCAGTGCTGCGACAATTGCCTGCTTCTCGCTGAGAACTTTTGCGTTCGGCATTGTTTACACCTCCGGGGTTATTTCGTTGCGCCCGAAAAAGAAAAAATCCTCATGTCCATCAAGACATGAAGACAGAAAGCAATCAAAATTATTGATGCTGTCCTCGGCAGGATTTCCGCTTTCGCAACCTGCTGTCTTTGGAGCGCCCCAATATAATATCAGAATGACCACATAATGTCAAGGATTTTTTATCTATATTTTTGATAAATTTTAATTAATTTTTCCCTGTTTCGATTGCCAAAACATACAAAAAGGTTTAGAATATAGAAAAATCTCTCTGGAGGATTCCAATGGATAATTATTGCACCAATATTGTTAATGTATATACCGACTATATGGCCTGGTCCAAGAAGCTTTTGCTCAGCATGGGCGGCGCCAGAGCCATAGGCCAGATGCTCACAGGCGGTGCTGAATATAAAAACAGGGAAGAGCATGCCGAGTTTTACCATAAGTGCGAGGCTGCCGTGGCGGAGTATAAAGCCGCCCTTGTCGATGGCAGCGCAGACAGAGCATCTCTTCTGCCTCTTTTGAAATATGTCCTCATAGATGTCTATTCCCAGTGCGATGAGCGCGCTGAATGGATGCTTCTGGCTGTGGAAAAGCACTATATGTCCTTCATTGATGAGCTCAGCCGGGAAGAGGCTGCGGAGATTTTTGAGCCTTACCGCAAGCTCAGACGCAAAAACAAGGGACTTCCCCCTCAGGACGAGATAGTCAAAAAGCTCAAAAAGCTGCAAAAATAAAATGTACGTACATACGTACAAGTTATTGCAATATGAGCATAGCTGTTGTATAATCGTTTAAAAAGTATGCACATTTGGCGGAGCGGCAGGCTCCCTTGAACACTCGGGACGCGGTCGTCCCCGGAAGGAAACCACAATGGAAAAAAACCCTATTCTTCTCAGCACGCTTTCCATGGATAGCGATATTCCTCTTTACTCCCAGCTGGTGAGTATTGTTAAACGTAATATTTCCGCCGGAACTCTTGCAACGGGCGACCTTCTGCCCAGCGAGGCCGAGCTTTGCAAAACCTTTGATATATCCCGCTCCACCGTCCGTCAGGCCATAGGCGCTCTTGAAAGCGAAGGTCTGGTTGTCCGCAAGCAAGGAAGAGGTACCTTCGTGGCCGAGCCCAAGGTGCGCCGCAAAACCGAAATGGTTTATTCCTTCACCAGCGAAATCAGCTCCATGGGCATGACCCCCTCCTCCACTCTTATTGAGTTTGAGGTTATTGAGCCCACTCCCGACATCGTGAAGGTGCTGGAGCTCAGCGGAACCGACTCCAAGGTTTACCGCTTCGTGCGTATTCGCCATGTGGATGGCGAGCCTCTGATTCTGGAAACCAGCTTCTATCCCCAGTACATATACCCCAAGCTTACCAAGGAGCTTCTTCAGACCCATAGCTTCTATAGCCTGCTTTATGAAGTTGGCGTTATCCCCGCCAACGCCGTTGACTCCTATGAGGCCGTTATCATGAGCCGCAAGGAAGCCGAAATGCTGGGCTGCAAAACCGGCAGCTGCGGATTTTTTGTCCAGCGCCGTACCTACACCGAAGGCGGCATGGTATACGAATTCACCCAGAGCCTTATGCGCGCCGACCGCGTTAAGCTGGATGTTTTCCTTCATAAGGACGGCGTATCCTTCACCAGAAGCGTTGATAAAAACTGATATAATTTTGGCCGCTGAGGGGGAGTATCTCCACTCAGCGGTTTTTGTCTTGACTATAAAAAATGATTTAATAGATGTTTAATCATATCTATGCAGATTACTTAATATTTTTCCTGTAAAATTATCGTAAATTGGTAATAGTACAAAACCGGTATCAAATAGAAGACTGAATTTGATATGTAATTGGGAGGTTTTAATATGACCATATTATTAGTTATTTGCTATTTTATAGACATTTTTGTGCACCTCTCATTGCTGGTATTTTTTTGGCGGATGCTTAAAGGTATTAAGATAATAAAAAACAATAAAAGTGATGAGAAGCTTAAACCTGTTAATCGCAAAACACTTGTATGTTTTCAGATTTTGTCTGTTGTGATTGTAGTTGTGCTTGCACTTATAGTCACATATAGATCCAGCTCCCCCTTTTTTGGTGATTTCTTGTTAATGCTTCTTCTTTACCTTGTCATGCCCATGCATGGGGGAATTCTATTGTTGAGCATTGTAATGCACCATACTTATAATAGAAAAGTCAGAACTTTTTGCAATCCTCTGAATGGGTACAAGGAAACTTAGGTATAGGTTCCGACTAAAGCAAAACACAAGTACAACTAAAACTCAGGGCAGTACAGATTAATTGTTCGGGCTATCAGTTTACTAAGGAACAGACGAAGGAGGCCTAATCATGGATGATAAAAAAATAATAACGAAAAAAAGAAAGCTGTTATCCCTCGCTCTTATTATTTGGATCCCAACCGTAATGGCGACTGCGGTTGTTGCCAACTTCGTTGCCGGCGCAGTACCATATTGTCTGGCTATTTTAGCAGTACTCTTTATTTCAATGGTCATTTTTACAGCAAAGGTATTGTCAATGGGTAATAAATGACGCTCTGAATCAAGACAGGGGACAGTTAATGCGAAAATAACCGCACGTTACCTCACGAAAAACCGCGCAAACTTTAACCTCCACTAAACCTCAGGGGCAGCCCTGCGCAGCTGCACAGAGCTGCCCCGAGTTTTTGGCAATCCAAAACCCCGCTTTCGTAGGGGACGGCGTGGTCCAGACCAGCCTCTCTTGGCCCGTTGGGCCAATTC
>JAFYUG010000125.1 GCA_017558545.1 Oscillospiraceae bacterium
ACTATAGCCTAAGCAATATAATCCGAAGTGCGGATTTTGATTATATTACTCAGGCTCAGGAGGTCATAAAATATGGCAACTTCCTTTGTTGATAAAGCCACAATAAAAGTTATCGCCGGAAAGGGCGGCAATGGCGCCGTTGCTTTCCACCGCGAGAAATATGTTGCCGCAGGCGGCCCCGATGGCGGCGACGGCGGCAGAGGCGGCGACATTATCGCCGTTGTGGACGACCATATGTCCACCCTCATGGACTTCCGCTACAAGCGCAAGTATGTTGCTGCTAACGGTCAGGACGGTCAGGGACGCCGCTGCTCCGGCAGAGACGGCGAGAGCCTCACCATCAAGGTTCCCAGAGGCACCCTTATCCGCGACAAGGAAACCGGTCTTATTATCCACGATATGTCCGATAACCAGCCCTTCGTTATTGCCAAGGGCGGCAGAGGCGGCTGGGGCAACCAGCATTTCGCCACCCCCACCCGTCAGGTTCCCCGCTTTGCCAAGCCCGGTCTTCCCGGCGAGGAGAGAGAGATTATTCTTGAGCTGAAGTTGCTGGCCGATGTTGGTCTTGTTGGCTTCCCCAATGTTGGCAAGAGCACCCTGCTCAGCGTTGTCAGCAAGGCTCACCCCAAAATCGCCAACTACCACTTCACCACCCTCTTCCCCAACCTCGGCGTTTGCTACGTCACCGAAGGCGTAAGCTTCGTTATGGCTGACATTCCCGGTATCATCGAGGGCGCAAGCGAAGGCGCCGGCCTCGGCCACGACTTCCTCCGCCACATCGATCGCTGCCGTCTGCTCATCCACCTTGTTGACGTTGCAGGCAGCGAAGGCCGCGATCCCATCGAAGACTTCGACACCATCAACAAGGAGCTTGAGGATTATAGCGCAGAGCTTGCTTCCCGTCCCCAGATTGTTGTTGCCAACAAGTGCGACCTGCTGGGCGACGACAGAGAGCCCATTGAGCGCTTCAAGGCTCATGTTGAGTCTCTTGGCTACACCTTCTTCGAGATGAGCGCCGTTGCCCATCAGGGCACCCGCGAGCTTGTGAAGCACGCAGCCGGACTTCTGGACACCCTCCCCCCTGTTATCCACTACGAGGCCAACTATGTCCCCCCCGTGCCCACCATCGACACCAGCGCAGAGCTCACCATCGAGAACCCCGAAGAGGGCTACTGGATTGTGGAAGGTCCATGGCTGGAGAAGCTGCTTGACAGCACCAACCTCAGCGACGTGGACGGCAGAGTTTACTTTGACCGCGTTCTCCGCGAAGCAGGCGTATTCGACCGCCTCGAGGCCATGGGTATTGAGGACGGCGACACCGTTGCAATGTATTATCTCCAGTTCGAATATCAGAGCTAAAATACCAAAAGAGCTCAGACCGAGAAGGTCTGAGCTCTTTTTTTAAGCAATAAGACTTATTGCAATAACCACAGCGCAGATTATATATAAGATTCCAAGAATAATATCAAGGAAATTCTTCTTTCGCGAAGATTCTATAAGATTATTTTTAAAACCCCAAGAAAAAGAATCCCACCTTGTCCACATATTTAACAGATTATGCCAAAAGAAATGAATTTCTGTTGCAACACCAGGCAGGAGGATATGTATGAATCCGTATGCAAGTAACGCCACAACTAAGATCCAGCCAAATATCAAGAATAGAATGTCACCGGGTTTACTTTCATCCTTTTTATTCTCCATATCCTTGGCAATTACCGAGGTGGGGCGGAGTTTTTGATTGTCGGCGACGGATGGAGAAAGAGAATATTCAAGGGAATTATCTACATAAGCTTCGGCCTTGACTTCAAAAAGAGAGAATGAAAAAACGCCAAGGAGAATAATGGCAGCAAGAAATACGCAAACAGGCTTATAAGCATATTTTATCAGCTTTGACATTGTCCCACCCCGCATAATAGTTTCAAAAAGAGAGAGCACCTTTCGGGGCGCTCCCTCTTCAATTATATTTTATTTATCCCGATATGGCAATATCCTTATCCCAGCTTTTTCATGCTGAAGCCCTTGCTTTCCTTTGCTGCGCGCTTGAGGAAAAACCACTCACCAAGGAAGGCGAAGAGGAGACCCATACCTATGTTGCCGAGGGTGACACGGAGATATTCGCTATCCTCAATAAGCAAAGTGAGGATAACATAGGGGATATCACCATAGGGCAAGCCTGCAAGCTCGCCGCTGTTTATCATCTGCACCAAGGTGATAACGTCGGCGGCAAATGTGCCCACAACAACGCCCACAATAGCGGCAATAGCAAGAATAACAACCTTGCCCTTACCCTTTTTGCCACCAAGGAGATTATAACCCTTATCGGCAAGCCAGCCAATCAAAACGCCCAAAACAGAGGCCATATAGCCCAAAAGCAGAACTATTGCCCAAGGAATAGCGCCCACGAGGCCGCCAACGAGAGCGCCTATGAATCCGCCAATGTAAGAGCCTTTTTTCTCTTCCTTTTCCATCTCTGCTTCCGTTTCAGCATCGGCGGCGATTTTATCGGCGCAGGAATTATGGAGATTATAGGCCACGCCATTTATATAAATCCAGTTTTCGTTCTCTATCTCCATTCCGCAATGGGTGCAGACATTATAGGCGCCGGCACCATACTTTTCGAGAAGAGGGCAAAACCACTCCACAAAGGAAGTGAGCTTTTTCATAGTGCCGGGATTATCATGGAAAATAACCACAACGGCATCAAAGGCAAAGTCCAGCTTCTGAACCCTGAACTCCTTATAGAGATTATGAGTTCCCACCTCATTCATCAGTTCCTGCTTTTTTGCGGCATCGGCAAACTTGGTAGTGAAAACAATGCTCTTATAGCCTGAGCCTTCGCTCAAGGTGGCGGCAAATCCACCGAGACTGCCATAGGCCACACCGGAAGAGACCTTCATTCCCTTCTCAAGAGCATACTTTTTAAATGTGTTTCCTATCATATTTCGCGCCTCCTTTATATATACAGCGCTTATATTTTAGCACATTTTGTTCTTATCTTCAATATTCCAACTTATACAATATTGCTCTTGCAAATTTATACAATACGGAAAGGGTTACTCTCGCCCTTCTCCTCCAAAACGAAGGCTTTAAGACAATTTCGCACCATGTCCTCCACGGATTTATGGGTATAAAAGGCCATATGGGGAGTCAGTATAGCATTGGGCATATCGCGCAATAGAGCCATATAGGGCTCATTGAGAACAGCGGATTTTTTATTATAGTAATATAGCTCCCTCTCCCCTTCCACAACGTCCAGGCCGCAGGCCGCAATGTGGCCATCGGCAAGTGCGTCCACCAAGGCGGCGGTGTCTATAAGCTCTCCCCTTGCGGTGTTGACGATTACCGTCCCCTTGGGCATGAGGGCAAGAGTATCTTTATTTATCATGTGTCTTGTACTTTCCCTTGAGGGGGCATGAAGAGAGATTACGTCGCATTTTTCGAACAGCTCATTTATGGGCAGCACTGTTATGCCGTCGAAGCTTCTGCCCTTGCTGTCGCAGCCATAAACTTCGCATCCGAAGCCCTTTAACAGCTCCGCCACACGAAGGCCAATGGAGCCAAGACCCACTATGCCCACAGTTCTGTCGGAAAGGTTATTTCCGCTTAGTCCCTTCAAGGTAAAGTCATTAATGGCGGCGCGCTGGATTATGCGTTTGGCATTTCTTAGAGCCATGAGCATAAGCATGATGGTATACTCCGCAACGGCGTCCGGGCTATAAGCGGAGTTGGACACCTTAAGACCTATTTTCTTTGCATGGGCGCAGTCTATATGGTCATAGCCCACTGTTCTTGTTCCCAGCATTTTTACTCCCATTTCCTTGAGGCCTGAGAGCATTTG